>JARKSS010000400.1 GCA_029974175.1 Vicinamibacterales bacterium | reverse complement strand
GTTGGCCCTCCCAGTCCTCGGGCATCAGCAGGCGGCGCAGGTCGCCGTGGCCGTCGAAGACGATGCCGAACAGGTCCCACACCTCGCGCTCGAGCCAGCCGGCCGAGGCCCACGTGCGGCTCAGGGTCGGCACGTGCGCGTCCGCCCCCTCGAGCGGCACCTCGAGGCGCAGGCGCAGCCGGTTCACCGTCGACAGCAGGTGGTAGACGACCGCGAACCGCGGCTCGGCCGGCCACCAGTCGACGGCGGTCATGTCGGCAAGCACGTCGAAGCGCAGCGCGGGCAGGTCGCGAAGGGCTTCGCACACCTCGACGAGGCGGTCGCGCGGGACGACGAGCGTGGGCTGATCGACGCCCTGCCCGTCCCGGAGGCCGGCGTCGGGAAGCGCAGGCGAGAGCGTGGCAATGATGGCCGCGGCGTCCACCGGCTACCCGACCTTCCTCGAGAACCCCGACTCCTCGATCTTCTTCTGGAGCTGCATGATGCCGTAGATGAGCGACTCGGGCCGCGGCGGACACCCGGGGACGAACACGTCCACCGGGACGATCTGGTCCACCCCCTGGACGATCGCGTAGTTGTCGAAGACGCCGCCGACCGAGGCGCAGGCCCCCATCGAGATGACCCACTTCGGCTCGGGCATCTGGTCGTACACGCGCCTGAGTGCCGGCGCCATCTTCCGCGACAACCGCCCGGCGACGATCATCAGGTCCGACTGGCGGGGCGAGCCGCGAAAGACCTCGGCCCCGAACCGCGCGATGTCGTACCGGGGGCCGCTCATCGACATCATCTCGATCGCGCAGCAGGCGAGGCCGAAGGTGACCGGCCAGATCGACGAGCGTCGCGCCCACGTCACCATCTTCTCGACGGTCGTCGTCAGGACCGGGATCTCGAATTCGGGCATGGGGCTCACGGCTTGTCCCAGTTCAGCGCGCCCTTGCGCCAGATGTAGACGTACCCGGCGAGCAGGATCGCGAAGAACACCAGCACCTGGGCGAACCCCACCCAGCGAAGGTCGCGCAGCGCCATCGCCCAGGGGTAGAGGAACGCCACCTCGATGTCGAAGAGCAGGAAGATCATCGCCACCAGGTAGAACTTCACCGGGTGGCGCTCGCGCGCGTCGGAGACCGGCGGCATCCCGCACTCGTACGGGGCGGCCTTCTCGGGTGTCGGCTTCCTCGGCCCCAGCAGGCCCGACAGGACCACCGACCCGGCGCCGAAGGCGACGCCGAGCAGCAGCAGCAGCAAGATCGAGATCCAGCCTTGCATGTGAACCGTTTCTCAATCGCCGGGCCGCGTCTGGCCCGCCCCTCGGTGCCCGCTCGTTCTTTCTCGGAAAATCACTCAATCGTAATGGACGGGTCCGAGGCAAGTCAACGCGTCGCGCCCCGATCGCGCCCCGGGAATCGGCCCCCACGCGGCGAGGTGCGCCGGTCGCAGCGCCGCGCGGCTACAATAGCGCCACATGGCGCGCCTCGCGTGGTTCACGCCGCTCCCCCCCGAACGGTCGGGCATCGCGGCCTACAACGCCGACTTGTTGCCGCGGCTGGCCGCGGCGCACGACATCGACGTGTACACCGCGACAGAGGCCGCGCAACCCCTCGACGGCACGGCTCTCCCGGTCTTCCCGGCCCATGAGTTCGCTTGGCGCCAGTTGCAGCGGCCCTATGACCTGAACGTGTACCAGCTGGGCAACGCACCCTGCCACGACTTCATCTGGCCCCACCTGGCCCGTTACCCCGGCCTCGTGGTCCTGCACGACGGCCAGCTGCACCACGCGCGGGGCAGGCTCCTGCTGGCCGCACCCGAGGGGGCGCCGGCTTCGGTCGTCCGCCGCGGCCGCGACGCGTACCGCGCCGAGTTCCGCTACAACCACCCCGACGCACCGCCGGACGTGTCGCGGCTCGTCATCGATTCGCTGGCGGGATCGATCTACTACTTCTACCCGATGCTGCGCTGGGTGGTCCGCACGGCGCGGCTGGTGGCCGTGCACAGCCCGGGCCTGGCGCAGGACCTCTCGGAGGACTACCCGTCCGTGATGGTGCGGAGCCTCCGGTCCGGGATGCCCGACCCGCTCGATCGGAACGCTCCCGTCCGCGGCCGCAAGCTGCGAGACCGGTATGGGGTGCCTCGCGACGCGGTGCTGTTTGCCGCGTACGGCCTGGTCACGCCCGAGAAGCGTATCCCGTCCATCCTGCGCGCGTTCGCGGCCATGCCGGCGTCAACCCACCTTCTTTTGGCGGGCGGGAGGGTCGCGCACTATGACCCCGCTGCCGAGGCAGAGGCGCTCGGCGTGGCCGACCGCGTCCACTTCGCCGGGTACGTCCCGGATGAGGAGCTCGACGACCACGTGGCGATGTGCGACGTCTGCCTGTCGCTGCGATGGCCCACCGGGCGGGAGACTTCCGCAGCCTGGCTTCGGGCGCTGGCGGCGGGAAAGCCCACAGTGGTGACCGATCTGGCCCACGGTGGCGAGGTGCGGATGCTCGACCCGGAGACGTGGGACGTGCTGCCCGCCCCGCTTGCGCGTTCCGGCACGCCGGACGAGCCCGTGTCAGTGGCGGTGAGCCTCACCGACGAGCAGCGCCAACTCGAGCGGGCGATGCGGCGGCTGCATGACGACGTGGCGCTCCGCGAGGCGCTGGGCCGGGCCGCGCGCGCCTGCTGGTCGGCCAACCACACCATGGAGTCGGCCGTGAACGACTACCGCGCGGCGATTGCGCACGCCCTGGCGTGCCCCGCCCCGCGAGTGCACGACCTGCCGGCGCACCTGCGTCCCGATCCAATGGAAGCCGCGCGCCTGATCGCGTCGGAGTGGGGCGTCGGGGTGGACCTACTCGAAGGGTGAAAGAAAAAGGCTCAAGGTCGAAGGCACAAGGGAGAAGGACAGAGCAGAAAGGCCTTTGCGGCAGCCAAGCAGGCACACGGTGGCCAGGGGAGAAGGACGAGGTTCAGGGTGGCGAAGATCACTGTCACGGAAGAGGACCTGGCGCGGCTCGACCAGCAGCGGCTCGAGGCCGACCGCGCGTACAACGAGGCACTGACCTCCGTCGATCGCGCGGCGTCGCGCCCGCCGTTCGACCCGGCTCTCCCGCCTGGTCCGGACGCCACACGACTGGCCGAGCTGAACAGCGGCTGGGAGATCATCGGGCCGTCGCCCGTCGCCACCGGCGGCTGGCGTGGCCGCATCGCCTCGGGGATCTGGCGGGTGATCGCTCCTCTGTTCCAGCGGCAGCAGGCATTCAACGCCGCCCTTGTCGATCACCTGAACCGCTTGCACGCGGTGGCTTCGCAGGGACGTGACGCGATGGCCGCCCTGGCGGACGGCCTGCGCGACGAAGCCGCGGCCCTCGCCCGCTTCGAGTCGAACCTCGTCCAGTACCTCCAGCGAATCACCGCGTTCGTTGACACGAAAGACCGCCACGAGGTTGCGCAACTTCGTCGCCTGATCGAGACGCGCAGCGCCGGCCTGGCCGCCGGCCTCGACGCGGTGGGCGACGAACTGCTGAAGCGCACGGAGGCCGCGCTCGCGCGGCAGCGGCGACTCGAGGCTCGCGTGGACGCGATGCGCGGCCGTGCCGCCGAAAGCGTCCGCGACGCCCCGCCGCCGGGCGTCGCTCCGGTGGCGCCCGCAGCCGTCTCCCTCGAAACGGCGCAGCGCGACGCCCTGGCCGAACCGCAGAGCGCGACGGCCTACGCCGGGTTCGAGGACTGCTACCGGGGCAGCCAGGAGGAAATCGAGGCACGCCACGCCGACTACGTCCCGCTGTTCGCCGGGGCGCAGGACGTCCTCGACATCGGGTGCGGCCGCGGCGAGCTGCTGCGCCTGCTGGGCGAGCGCGGCATCCGCGCGCGCGGCGTCGAGCTGAACCCCGAGATGGTGCGGCGATGCCGCGAGCTCGGCCTCGACGTCGTCGAAGGCGACGGCATCGCGCACCTCGAGGCGCTGGCCGACCAGTCGCTCGGCGGCCTGTTCGCGGGGCAGGTCGTCGAGCACCTTCCACCCGACCGCCTCCTCCACCTGCTCAATCTCGCGCACCGCTGCCTGCGGCCAGGCGGCCGAGTGGTGCTCGAGACCATCAACGTGGCGTGCTGGGCCGCCTTCTTCTCGAGCTACGTGCGCGATCTCACCCACGTCCGGCCGGTCCACCCCGAGACGCTCAGTTACCTGGTGAGTGCGGCCGGCTTCACCAACGTCGAGATCCGGTACAGTTCGCCGTACCCTCCTGAGGCGCGCCTGCAGCGGCTGCCGCGGACGCTGCTGTCGGAAGGCGAGGTTGTCGCCGAGGTCGTCGAGCAGTTCAACCGGAACGTGGACACCCTGAACCGGTTGCTTTTCAGTTGGCTCGACTACGCGGTGATTGGGGAGAAGGCGTGAGAGGTACGAGGCCCGGGCAAGCCCGTTTCTGGGCGCAGGCGCTCGCGTTCGTCGCGGCCGCGCTGCCGTTGGCCTCGGTCTTCATCAGCCCGGGCCCCCGGACCCCGAAGCTGCTCGCGGCCATCCTGCTGGCCGTCTCGGCGCTCCGGCCTGCTGCCGGCTGGGTGGCGACCGCGGCGCTGGCACCGCTGGGCGCGCTGGCGGCCGCGCGGCTCGGGGCGGCATCGAGCCTCACCGAGCCGGTCGTGCTGGCCTTTCTCGCCGGCTGGCTTGCACACGAAGCCTCGCACGCAGCGGTACGCACGGGACACGAGCCTCCCGCCGCGGACCTCGCACTCGGCCTCGCCCCGCTCTTCGGCGTTACCGTCGTCGCGTCGCTCGCCGTGAACCTGGCCGCGCAACACGTCACCGTGGACTTTCCGGCACCCTACCTGCGGGCACTCTTCCGCTTCCTGTGGCACGACTACCTCGGGTCTGCCGGAGCGGGGGCGCGGTTTCGGGCGCCGATAACTCCCGCGTTCCAGGTGCTCGAGGCGGTTGCGCTGTTCGTGGCTGCCATCGTGCTTTCCCGGCGATGGCCGCGTCTTGGACTGCAGGGCGCCCGGGCGCTTGCGGCCGGCGCGGCAGCGACGGCCGCGGCAGCGGTCTACACGGTGATTTGGACCGCGGCCGCCTCCGGGTGGGATGAAGCCTTCCCGGCCGGGATCGCCAGCGTGCGTCTCAGCTCGGTCGGTCCGGATGTCAATGCCGCCGGCTCGTACTACGCACTCGCCCTGGGCGCCGTCGGTGGGCTGATTCTCGCAGACCGCCGGTACCTGGTGATCTGGGGTGTCGCCGGCATCCTCGCGCTGGCTGGTCTGTGGATGACGGGGTCGCGCATCGGCCTGGCCGCACCCGCGATCGTGGCCATCGCCTTGGCGGCGCTCGCCTGGCGCCGGAACGGCAGCCGCGCCGCGACGCTGGCCGCTGCCGGCGGCGCGGCCGGCCTGGTCATCCTCGCTGGGGCCTACCTTCACTGGACTCCGCGAACCCCGGCCGGCACCGCGTTGGAGTGGCGGCTTCAGCAAGGGGCGACGGCCCTGCGGATGTTCGCGGCGCACCCGGTGTTTGGTGTGGGGGTGGGTCGCTTCTACGCCCTCTCGCCAGCGTATGCCTCGCCCGGCTGGGGGTATCGCGAAAACGCGCACAACAATTTCCTGCAGGTGCTGGCCGAGCTCGGCCTGCTGGGGCTGGGCCTGCTGGTCGCGCTGCTCGCGTGCGTGCTGTGGCCGGCGTGGACGTTGGTCGTCTCCGCTACCCCTGCGGCCACGGCGCGTTCCGATCCGCTCCTCACCTGCCTGGCCGGAGGGGTGACCGCCTATGTGCTGACTTGGTTTGCCGGCCACCCGCTGCTCGTGTTCGAAACCGCCGTGCCGTTCTGGATGGCGCTGGGCCTGCTCCCGGGAATGGCATCCACCCTGAGGAAAGAGGCTCCGGAGCCGGCTGCAGCCGGGCGCCGGCGGCGAGTCCTCACGGTCGGCCTGCGGACCGCCACGCTGCTCGCTTTCGCCATCGTGCTTTCCGCCGTCCCGCGCGCTCGCGCGGAACTCCGTCGAGCCGACCTGTCGCGGGCCGTCATGGGGTTCTCGGCCACGCACACCGACCCGGGAGGACGGCGATTCCGCTGGATGGCCCGGCGCGCCCAGGTCTTCGTGCCGGGCGACGCGCGCGAGGTGGCCATCCCCCTGTCTTCGCCGGCGGGCCCGGCCGTGATCAGGCTGCTCGTGGATGGTGAGGTCGTGAGCCGCCTAGTGGTGGAGCGTGAGTGGCGGGAGGCGGTGGTGCGGCTGCCCGGCGACCAACGGCGGCGCTTCGTGCCGCTGGAACTGCGCGCCTCGGTCGTGCCGGTGCCAGTCTCCGGTGGCGACGGCGCGCCGATCGACACCAGGGTCAGGGTGGGAACGCCTCGCATCCTGCGATAGGACGGCCTCACGCAGGGTGCAGCCCCCGGCGCCTTGCCAGACCCCCGCGGTAGAGCCCTTCCAGGTCATCGAGAAGGCGTGCCCGGTCGAACCGGGTCGCGGTCGTCTTCCCTTCCGTCCCCATGCGCGCGCGCAGGTCGGCAGATTCGGCAAGCGCCGCGAGCGCCGAGGCAAGCGCCTGCGGATCCTGCGGCGGTACGAGAAGGCCCGTGCGCCCGTGCTCGACGATGTCGGGCACGCCGCCGACCGCGGTGGCAACAACAGGTCGTCCCGCCGCCATCGCCTCGATCAGGGCGACGGGCGTCCCCTCGTTCCTCGAGCTGAGGACAACCGCGTCCAGGCCTCCGTAGACGAACGGAAGGTCACGGCGCCAGCTGGTGAACGCGACGCGCCCGGCGAGGTCGGGCATGCGTGCCCGGCGCTCGAGGCCCTCTCGCTCGGGACCGTCGCCCACGACCACCAGCCGCAGCTCGGGCGCCTTCCCGCTGGCGAGGGCCAACGCGTCAAGAAGCGTCCCCACGTCCTTCACCTTCACCAGGCGGCCGATGCAACCCAGGAGGAACGAATCCGCCGGAAAGCCGAGCGACTGGCGAAAGCGGCGGTCCACGCCATTGACGGCCTGGAAGCTGCGGAGATCGAGTCCCAGCGGGACCACGCACACCCGGCTGGCGGGCGCGATCCGGAAGCGCTCGATGATGGCCTCCCGCTGCCGGGGCGAAATCGTGACCACCCGGTCAGTCACCCTCGCGAGCAGGCGCTCGCTGATCCGGACTAGGGCGCTGCCGGCTGTACCGAAGTACCCCTCGAACACGTGACCGTGAAAGGTATGGACGACCAGGCATCGCTTCGATCGCGGCTGGGTCAGGTTGTAGGCGAGGGCGGCCAGGCGGCCGAGGGCACCCGCCTTGGCGGTGTGCGTGTGCACGACGTCCGGCTTCTCGCGGAACACGACGCGGACCAACGCAAACAACGCCCTGAGATCATCGAGCGGGCGGATGCGGGCGCCAAGCTCGGCGACCTTCACCACCCCGTCGCGCGATGCCGGCAGCAGGTCCTCGAGGTCGGCCTCACCAGGGCTAACGCGCCCATGGACGAGCACGGTCTCGAAGCCGCGGTGGGACAGCTCGGCGTGCAGCAGGGCCGCCTGCCGCGCCGCCCCGCCGACGTTGAGCCGTGCGATCGTGCCCACGACCTTGATGCGGCGCGGCTGCGTTTCAGGCATCGGTCTGGTCGGTCCTCCTCCGCCGCACCGCGAGCGCCGTCATCCAGAACGACGCCACGGCCATCAGGCGCAGGCGGAACAGCGTGCCGTAATTCGTGACGACGTAGCCGAGGGCCAGCGCGAGGGTCAGGCCGAGCAACCCGGCGAACAGCGCGTAGGCCTTGTTCAAACCGCGCGTGCGGGTCTCGCGCCACGCGGCCCACGCGAGGCCCCCAAGCGAGAGATCGATGAAGATCGTGTCGAGGTCGGCAATCAGGATGAACGCCTGCTTCCCCACGGCCGGAACCACGCCGATGGCGGTCAGCAGCGAGAAAGGAACGAACACCACCAGCAGGCCGTACCCAAGGGCCGCCAGCCGGCCCTTCAGCCCCACGGCAGCAACCTCGCGACCGAGGTTCGTGTTCCCGCCCGACCTCGTGAACCGGGCCCGCATAACGTCGAACGGGCGTGCCAGTCGGTCGAGGACACCCCCGTCCCGAACCGCCGAGGCATCCGCGCGGGCAGCCGCCACCGCCTCGGCCCGTTCACTCCCCGCATCCCGGGCCCGCGCTAGGGTCTGCTCCCCGCGCCCGGCAATCCAGAGGGAGTTCACGACGAGCAGCAGCAGCACCGCGCGGCCCAACCGGGACCAGACACGCGGCCGCGGGGGCCACAGCGTTCCGGCCGCCAGCGCGACCGTAAACGCCAGGCCGACGAAGACCGGAACGTAGCCGCGAATGCCAGTCATGAGCTTCAGCGTCACCGCAACGAGCAGCGCCACGCCGATGTCGAACGCCAGTTCAGGGCCGCCGCGCGGTCGCTCCCGCAGCAACGCCCACGCCCCGAGACACACGCCAGCCAGCAGCAGAACGAAGACGGTGTCCTTCAGGGACTGGCTGCCGAAGATCAGCAGGGCTGGTGAGAAGGTGAAGGCGGCCAGGGCTGGCAGGGCGACCCGCTCGTGACGCCGGAGTGTGCGAACAAGGATCCACGCGATCCCCAGGTAGCAGCAGAGGTTCAGGAACGCTCCGGATGCGGGGCTCTCGCCCACGACCCGCATCCAGAGCGCCAGCGCGGCGGTGAACGCGGGCGACGACCCGGCTTCCGGCCCCGCCCCTGCGTCGCCCATCGCCACCGCGACGTAACCGCGGGCGTCAGGCGCGAGCGCCCAGAATCCGTCGCCGGTGTGCAGCCCACGCAGCCACGGCACATCGAAGTACGACACGAAGAACAAAGCGGTGGTGATGGAGGCCCTGAGAATGACGCCAGCGGCCACGAGCAGTCCCGCCCGCGGGCACGCGCGCTGGATGGCGCGGCAGGCCCAGACCACGAAGACACCCGCCACGACTGCCCCAAGCAGCCTCGCGAACCAGGCGGCGACGGGGGTGAGTGCCGGTGTCACGGCCGGGCCTCCCGACAGGGCGTACCAGGGCCGAGCAGCACGCGCGCGAGCGTGGAGGCGTTGACGGCAACGCTGTAATGGGCGGCGACGTGCGCGCGCCCCCGCTCGCCCATCTCGACGCGCAGCTTCTCGTCGGCGAGCAGCCGGCCGAGCGCCTCCTTCCACTCCTGCCGCGAGCGGCAGAGGATCGCTCCGCCTCCCGGGCCGAGGATCTCCTCGTTGGTCGGCGTCCACGACACGACCGCCGGCAGCGACGCCGCCCCGTACTGGAGTGCCTTGAACGCCGCCTTTCCGCGTGTCCAGGCCGTGTCCGGCATCGGCATGATCCCGATGTCGAAGCCGGCGAGATCGTTCGACTCCGACTCCAGGCTCCAGGGCCTGACCTCCGCTTGCAGCCGGCGGAACGGGCTGCGCGGCACCCCCACCAGGCGGACGATTGCGCGGCCCTCGATTGCCTCGGCGAGCAGGTCCTCGACCTCCAGGAGGTAGCGCGAGGTGGACGGGGTGCCCATCCAGCCGATGACCAGGCGGTCACGCTTCGCACGCGGCTGCGGCCGAATGCGATCAGTGTCCACGCTGGTCGGCACGATGCACGTGGCGGCGCCGCGTGCGCGGGCCCACTCGGCGTTTGCGCGGTTCGACGTCATCACCACGCCGGCGACGCCGACTGCGCGCTCCAGTGAGCGCCGAAGAAACCTCGCCCTCCAGGCCGCAAGGAACACAAGGCCGGCCGGCTCTGCGTCGTACAGTGCGTCGTCGAAGTCGTACACGAGGCGGTCGCGGTGACGCGCGAGGAAGGGGCGCGCCCAGGCGGACACTGGAATGCGGTGCATCAGGATGCGGTCGTAGTCTCCGGCTCGCCGGACGAGCCGGGCCTGGAACACTTGCGCCGCCCACCACGACGCGAAAAGGTGGGTCGCGCGGAGCGGCGTGGGCTCCATCTCCGAACGCAGCGCACGCGAGGTGCCCCGCGGCCCCCGCATGGCCATCACCGTGCAGTCGCAGCCACGCGCCTCGAGCGCCGGCAGGTATTGCAGCACGCGAACGCGGGGGGCCGGCATTGCGGGACCTCCCGGGAGGGCCAGAAGCACACGCGTCGCTCGGGTCATCCTGCCACGACCCCGTCCGGCGGTGGAACGGCCTTCGCGGCGGAAGCGGGGGGCCGCACGGGTGGCGGCGTCAGCGGACCTTCGAGCTTCAGCCTGAAGTGGAGGAGGTCCACGCCCGCGTCCCGGCACGTGCTCGCGGCGGCAGCCAGGCGATCGGGGTGGATTAGGTCCGATGACACGATCACCGCCTCCGCGCCGTATCGCCCGATGACGTCGGCCAGGTTGGCCCCGGCACCTACCATCGGCACCCCGCGAATGCGACGACCGGCCTTTTTCACGTCGTCGTCCACGAAGGCCATCAGCCGATAGCCGTAACGCCGGTTGTTCTCCAGTTCGCGGACGAGCATCTCGCCGGCGTCGCCCGCCCCGTAGCCCACGGCGCGGCGAAGTGAAGCGTCATCGCGGCCGGAGATCCCGGGCAGCACGCGGAACACCGTCCGCGAGAGCGACAAGAGCGTGAACAGCAGCACGGCGTTGATCAGCAGGACGCCGCGCGACAGGTTCTGAAAGCGGTAGAGATAGACCAGCACCAGAATCGATGAGGCCGAACCGAGGGCAACGCCCTTGGCAAGCGACACCAGGTCGGTGAGGCCGAAGTACCGCCAGATCCGGCCGTATGCGCCGGCGACGAGCAGCGCCAGGACGTGGCAGGCGATGACAATCGGCAGCGACTGCAGGAACGTCGGGAAGAAGACCGGCCACGGGGCCGCCTCGAAGCGAAGCCGGTACGACAGGTAGTAAGCGGCCGCGATGAGCGCAAAGTCCAACAGCACCTCGAAGACGTGGCGCCGCAGCAGGAAACTGGCCAGCTGCTGGCGCGTCGGGCCGCCGAGCACCACGGAGTAGTCCTCGCCACCGTAGACCCGGACGTTGATCAGCACCAGGCCGAGCAGGCCGAGCGTCAGTACAAGCACGAGTGCAAGAAGCTCCCACGCAGGGCTGCGGGAAAGCAGTGCTACCGCGGCCGCGCCCGCCAATGACGTCAGGAGATACAGCACCATCACCGCGCGCACCTCCGACAACCCGAGGCGCACGAGCCGGTGTGCGGTATGGTCGGTCCCACCCACCGATGCGCGCCGACCCGAGAGCCGGCGGGCAAGCGTCACGAGGGTTGTGTCGAAGATCGGAACGGCGAGCACGAGGACCGGCGCCGCGACGAGCGACAGGCGCGAGGAGGTGGCGCCGGTCGCCACGGCGCTGGTGAGCCCCGCCAGCAGAAAGCCGATGAAGAGGCTTCCCGAGTCGCCCAGGAAGATCCGGGCGGGGTGGAAATTGAAGACGAGAAACCCGGCGAGCGCGCCCGCCAGCGCCGCGGCCCAAATCGCGCCCGTGGCGGACCCGCCGGGCGCCAGGAGCCCGATCGCGGCCACCGCCGCCGCCGCGATGGTGCCCACGCCGGCGCAGGCACCGTCCATGTTGTCGACCAGGTTGAAGGCGTTGGTCACGCCGATGAACCAGAAGATCGTCAGCAGCGTGTCGAGCGTGAGCGACGAGGTCCAGCCGAGCGAGGCCCCGCCCCACACCGCCAGCGACGCCGCCGCGATCTGCCAGGCAAGCTTGGTGGTCGGTCTCAGCTTCAGCAGGTCGTCAGCCAGGCCGACGAGGAACACGAGCACGGCGCCGGCGCCGATGGCGGGAAACGGGGCGGGCGGCCAGCCGTCGCGGGCGGCTGCGGAAACCGTGGCGGCGAACACGGCAATGCCGCCGAGGAGCGCCGTCGGGCGGCGATGCCAGCGGTCGCTCGTGGGGCGGGCAACGAAGCCGCGTCGAAGCGCGACCAGGCGAACCAGCGGGGTGGCTGCGAGCGAGGCGGCGAGAGCGAGCAGGAATGCGGATCCAGCGGCCATCCCTCAGGCCCGCGACGGGCGGCCCTCCCGGCCCCCGAGCCGCTCGAGATCCGCGTCCACCATCATCTCAACCAGTCCCTTGAAGTCGACGGTTGGTTCCCACCCGAGCACCCGCCGAGCCTTGGAGGCGTCACCGATGAGGTGATCGACCTCGGCCGGCCTGATGAGGGCGGGATCGACCCGCACGTGGGATCGCCAGTCGAGCCCGACGTGCCCGAACGCGGTCTCCACCAGGTCGCGCACCGAGTGAGCGACGCCGGTGGCGACGACGTCGTCGTCCGGCTGTTCCTGTTGCAGCATGAGCCACATCGCACGCACGTAGTCGCCGGCAAATCCCCAAACGCGGCACGCGTCCAGGTTGCCGAGGGCGAGCGTGTCGGCCAGCCCGAGCTTGATCCGCGCGACGCCGTCGCTCACCTTCCGGGTGACGAACTCGAGGCCGCGGCGCGGGGACTCGTGGTTGAACAGGATCCCCGAGCAGGCGAACAACCCGTAGCTCTCGCGGTAGTTGACGGTGATGTAGTGACCGAAGACCTTCGACACGCCGTACGGACTGCGCGGGTAGAAGGGCGTCAGCTCGGTCTGCGGCACCTCGCGCACCTTCCCGAACATCTCGCTCGACGAGGCCTGGTAGAGGCGGATGGCCGGGTTCACCGTCCGGATCGCGTCGAGGATCCTCGTCACGCCCTGCGAGTTGAACTCGCCGGTCAGCATCGGCTGGTCCCAGCTCGCCGGCACGAAGGACATCGCCGCCAGGTTGTACAGCTCGTCGGGCTGGACCCGCTCGATCACGCGGATGAGCGACAGCTGATCGAGAAGATCGGCCGGGTGCAGCGAGATGCGGTCGAGCAGGTGCTGGATGCGCGAGAGGTTCGGGGCGCTGGTGCGCCGGACGATCCCCGACACCTCGTATCCCTTCTCGAGGAGGAGTTCGGCGAGGTAGGACCCGTCCTGGCCGGTGATGCCGGTGATGAGTGCACGTCTGGGCATGGAGGACCTGAGCCACACCGCGAAATTGTATGGCTTTGCGGGCACGACGGTCAAGGACGCGAAGCCGTCTCCCCGAGCCCGCTCCGGCTTCGGAGATGGCTGGCGAGCGCCTCCTGCCAGGTGGGCATCGCGACGCCAGCCGCCCGCAGCTTCTCGTTCGACAGGGCGCAGTAGACCGGCCGTTCGGCGCGCAGCTTCGCGTCGGCCATCGCCACCTCGAGCAGGCGCGGCTCCACGCCAAGCAGCCGCCCGATCTCCCGGGCCAGCTCGGGCCAGGTGCAGAACCCCGAGTTCACGCAGTGGTACAGGCCTGCGGGCGCGCCCCGTTCGACCAGCGCCCGCGTCGCAGCGGCAACATCGCCGACGTGGCTGGGCGAGACGGTGCGGTCGCTGAACACGCGGACCGTTTCACCGCCCAGGATCCCCTCGACGATCCGATCCACGCTGCTCCGCCGGGTGTCACCGGCAACGGGGGCGGCGCCGAAGAGGCTCTCGACGCGCAGCACGTAGTGGCGAGGCACCCCGGCCGCGAACCATTCCCCGAGCAGCTTCGAGCAGGCATACGTGCTGCGGGGGTTGGGCCGGTCTTCCTCGGTGTAGGGCCTGTCGGCCCGGCCGTCGAAGACGAAGTCGGTGCTGTAGTGCACGAGGCACGCCCCGCACTCCGAGGCGGCGGCCGCCAGGGTACGAACGCCGAAGGCATTCACCTCGAGCGCCTCGACCGGGTGTTCCTCGGAACCGTCCACGTCGGTGTACGCGGCGCAGTTGACGACCACCTCGGGCCGCACGCTCGCGAAGGCACGCGCGACCGAGGCGGCGTCGCGGATGTCGAGATCGTCAGCCGTCGTCTGCACGACGTCGTGATGATGGGCGCTGAACTCGGCTGCGATCGTACGCCCGAGCTGCCCCCGGCTCCCCGTGACCAGGACTCGCATCATGCCGCCCTCGCCTGCTCGAGCATCCGCCGATCGTCCAACACGCCTTCCCAGCGCGCCACCACCGCCGTCGCCAGGCAGTTGCCGATGACGTTCACGCCAGTCCGGGCCATGTCGAGCACCTGGTCGATGCCGAGCAGGATCGCGGCCCCCTCGAGCGGGAGGTTGAACTGGGTGAGCGTCGCCGTGAGCACGACCAGCGAGGCGCGGGGCACGGCGGCGACGCCCTTGCTGGTGAGCGTCAGCGTCAGCAGCATCATCATCTGCTGGCCGAACGACATCTCCACGCCGGCGAGCTGCGCGACGAACACCGTGGCCACCGGCAGGTAGAGCGTCGTCCCATCGAGGTTGAAGCTGTAGCCCGTTGGGAGCACCAGGCCGACGATGTTCTTCGGGCAGCCGAAGCGCTCCATGACCTCGAGCGCCTTGGGAAGCGCCGCCTCGCTGCTGGCCGTCGTGAAGGCGATGAGGAACGGCTCCCGGATCGCCTTGAGGAAGGCCAGGAACGGCACGCGGATCAGCAGGGCGACCGCCCCGAGCACGACCACCGTGAACAGCGCCAGGCTGCCGTACACCACGAGCACGAGCTTGCCGAGCGTCCAGAGGATCGCCAGGCCCTTGCCGCCGACCGTGGCGGCGATGGCCGCGGTGACGCCGACCGGCGCGTAGAGCATCACGTAGCTGGTGAACTTCAGCATCAGCTGCGCGACGCCGTCGAAGAAGTCGAGGACCGGCTTCCCCTTCTCGCCGATGGCTGCGAGCGCGATGCCGAAGAAGATGGAAAAGACCACGAGCTGCAGGATGTCGCCCCGGGCCATCGCGTCGAAGATCGAGGTGGGGAACAGGTGAACGAGGATGTCCCAGCCGCCCTGCTGCCGGGCCGCCGCTGCGGCGAGATCCTCGGTGGCGCCGGTGAGGGGAACCGCCAGCCCCGCACCTGGCTGGAACCAGTTGACGAACCCGAGCCCCCAGAAGAGCGCGATGGTGGTGACCACCTGGAAGTACACGATCGCCTTCAGGCCGATCCGCTTGAGGGCGTTCAGGTCGCCGGTTCCCGCGATGCCGACCACCAGAGTTGAGAAGATCAACGGCGCGATGATCATCTTGATCATCCGCAGGAAGACCTCCGCGAGCGGCTTGATGCCCACCCCGACCGGCGGCCACAAGTAGCCGACGGCAATGCCGACCAGCAGCCCGATGAAGATCTGGGTCGTCAGACTGGGCGCGCGCGAGCGCCTGAGGATCGAGGGGGGCGCGGACGGGGCGGGAGGGTTCAGCGCCATGGGTCAGCTGGCGGTCACCGCCGCGGCCAGAGCCTCGGCCACGTAGCACAGGTGGTCGTCGGTCAGCTCGCCGAAGATCGGCAGCGCGAGCGTGTGATCGGCCGCGTCCTCGGCGCGGGGGAACTGGCCGCGCCGGTAGCCGAGGTGCGCGAAGCACTCCTGGAGGTGGAACGGGACCGGGTAGTAGATCTCGGTGCCGACACGGCGGCGCTCGAGTTCGGCCCGGACCTCGTCGCGCCGGTCCACCCTGACGACGAACTGGTTGTAGATGTGGAAGCAGCCGACGGGTTCGGCCGGCAGCCGCACGAGGCCGCGCTCCTCGAGCGGCGCGAGCAGTTCGCGGTAGCGGGCGGCGTTGCGGCGGCGGCCTTCCGTCCAGGCCGGCAGGTGCGGCAGCTTCACGCGGAGGACGGCCGCCTGCAGCGCGTCGAGGCGGAAGTTGGCGCCGACGAACTTGTGGAAGTACTTCGGCTCGGCGCCGTGGTTCCGCACCAGGCGGACGCGGTGCGCGAGCGCGGCGTCGTTGGTGGTGACCAGGCCGCCGTCGCCGAACGCCCCGAGGTTCTTGCTGGGGAAGAACGAGAAGCAGCCGAGCGTGCCGAGGCCGCCCACCGGCCGCCCCCTGTAAAGCGAGCCGATCGCCTGCGCGGCGTCCTCGATAACGGCGATGCCGGCGCCGTTGGCTGCGGCCAGCAGCTCGTCCATCGCCGCGCTGCAGCCGTAGAGGTGCACCGGGATGATGGCCCTGGTCTTCGGGCCGATGGCCGCGGCAACGGCGTGGGGATCGATGTTGTAGGTCACCGGGTCGATGTCCACGAACACCGGTCTCGCACCCAGGCGGGCGATGCAGCCGGCGGTGGCGAAGAACGAGTACGTGCTCGTGATCACCTCGTCGCCCGGGCCGATCCCGAGCGCCATCATCGCGGCCAGCAGCGCGTCGGTCCCCGAGGAGACGCCGACGGCCTCGCGCACCTGCAGCGCCGCCGCGACCTCGCGCTCGAACGCCTCGACCTCGGGGCCCATGATGAAGCGCTGGCTGTCGCACACCCGCTCGATGGCCCGGAGGATGTCGTCGCGCAAGGGCCGGTACTGCCCCTGCAGGTCGAGCAGGGGGACGCTGGTGACAGGCGGCATACACACTCTCCCGGCTTGTCGCGGCGCAGCAGGCAGATTGCGGCGAGCGACCGGCTGCGGCAGCGTGGGACGCCCTACATGCTACCGCGTCGCCGGCCCGCACGGCGAGGCATCGTCGGGAAACCGGGGCGGGGATGGGAGGCCACCGTCGGTAGGCCGGCTGGTGTTGAGCGACCGGACCTCACGGTGCACACCTCTGTGCCGTTCGGCACGGGATGCCACCCTCCGGGACAGAGAGCAGCATCCCGACGCTCGGTCAAAACGGTCTTCCTGGGGGCTCAGTATCCTACGAGAGCGGGGTTCGACGCCGCCAGCGGCACCGTGCCCGTGGCCGGGACGTCGCGCTGCGACTCAACGCCCCACTGCACCGAAACCGGCGCGAAGCGACTGAACTGGAGGCTCGATTTCAGGACGTACCAAGTGCCGTTCGACGGGCGCCACACCCCAATATCGGTGACACCGTCGCCGTCGAAATCCGCGGGTACCGGGATATCGCGGCTCGCCCCCCACTGGACGGCGAAGAACGCCGACGGGTCGTAGCCCGTTGCCGACCCGAGGATGTACCACGTACCTGACGCGGGACGCCAGACTGCGATATCCCCCATCCCGTCGCCGTCGTAGTCCCCGGGAACCGGGATATCCTTCTGCGACGCGACGCCCCATTGGACAGCCCGGGGCCCGACTGAAAAGCCCTCGCTCGAGTGGAGGATGTACCAGCAGCCGTTGTTCGCGCGCCAGACGGCAATATCGGTTGCACCGTCGCCATCGTAGTCGGCCGGAACGGGAACATCATTGTGCTTTGCGACACCCCACTGGACCGCTTGCATCGTTGCCGTGCTGTACTGCTCTCGTGACCGCAGGATGTACCAGGTTCCCGTCGGCCGCCGCCAGACGGCAATGTCCGTTAGCCCGTCGCCGTCGTAGTCTGCTGGAACAGGGATGTCGCCGGACGACTGCGATCCCCACTGGACCGTGAGCATCGACTGCGTGGCGTAGCCGTGGCTCGACTGAAGCACCGACCAGACCCCCGTCGAGGGCCGCCAGAGCGCGATGTCGCTGACACCGTCACCGTCGTAGTCACCCACCACCGGAACGTCGGACGCGGCGCCAAAGGTTATCGTCCTCCCCCCACGGATGTACCATTGCCCACGGCTGCGCCGAAACACTGTGAAGTCAGCCGTCCCGGTTCCCGAGAAGTCGGCGGCCACGGTGCTCGACACTCCGGGGATCAGGATGGATACCTCCTCGGAATACGGGCTCGAGAGGCCGTCCGCGTTCACGGCCTGAACGACGAAGTAGTACGAGCGCCCATCGAGCAGGTCGGGAGAAACCCAGGAAGTCCTCCTGGCGTCCACCGTCGCGGCGTTGGTATAGGTTCCAGAACGGGTGCCCCATCGGACGATGTACGACACGATGTCCGGCTCCGGGTTGGGATCCCAAATGACCGTCACCGGTGCCGCCGCGGCGGGAGCGGCCGCGAGTATCAAGCTGAAGAGGAGGGGAAGTCTGGAAGTCTTCTTGGCCATGGTGCGTCAGCGCGAGCAGACTCGCTTAACCGCTGGGGTCGCAAGGCGGGTGCCCGACGGTTGCTGTGAGGCGCGCAGAGAAGTCGAGCCGATTTCCTCAGCAATTCGTGGGTTTTTTTGGGGTGGAGCCGGCCGAAGAGCGGCAGGGCGATTAGGAGTAATTACAGATGTGTAATGGCAATTCCGGAGTTGTCCCTGAGTTCAGTGCGGGTAATGAATGCCAGCGATGCGGGTAGGAGGAGCCTCTTCGTGATGACCTCGACACCACAGGCCGCGCAACGGCTCAGCCGCGGTCCGCTGCTCGCCCGCAACGTGCTCTGGAACCTCGCCGGGCTGCTGTTGCCGCTCGGGGTGGCCATTGTCGCGGTCCCGTTCCTGGTCAGGGGCCTCGGCGTGGACCGGTTCGGCATCCTCTCGCTCGCCTGGACACTCATCGGCTACTTCACCCTGTTCGACCTTGGACTCGGACGCGCGCTGACCAAGATGGTTTCGGACCGGTTCGCGAAGGAGGATCACGAGTCGATCGGCCCCGTCGCATGGACAGGACTGTGGCTGCTGGCGGGTCTAGGTGCCGTCGGAGCACTGGCGACCTGGAGCCTGGCTGGATGGGTCGTCGACGGCGCTCTAGGCGTGGAGGGAAGGCTTCGCGCAGAGAGCCTGCACAGTTTCTACTGGCTTGGGGCCGCGATCCCGCTCATCACGGTCACCTCGGGGTTGAGGGGGCTGCTCGAAGCCGGCCAGCACTTCACGGCCGTCAACCTCATCCGCATCCCGATGAGCATCTTCATGTTCGCGGGACCGCTGCTGGTGCTCCCTTTCTCGAGCAGCCTGGTTGCAGTCGTCGTGGTGCTGGTGGCCGCCCGCCTGACCGCCGCGCTCGTCCACCTGGCCGTCTGCCTCCGTGTTTATCCTGCGCTGCGGACACCGATCGCGTTCGAGCGCGCGCTCATCAAGCCAACGCTGGCACTCGGCGGCTGGATGACGGTGACCAACGTCGTTGGCCCGTTGATGACACACTTCGACCGGTTCCTTGTCGGCGTAGTCCTCTCGGTGGGGGCCATCGCGTACTACACGACGCCGTTCGACGTGGTCACCCGCTTCCTCGTCGTGCCCGGCGCTGTGGCGAGCGTGCTGTTTCCTGCACTTGCCTACAGCCTGGCAGGCGAGCCCGAGCGGGCGACCCTGCTCCTGTCGCGTGGGACGAAGTACATCTTCTTTGCGATCGTCCCGATCACGCTTGCTGCTGCCGCGCTGGCGCCCGAAGCGCTGCAGATCTGGCTCGGACCCACTTTCGCAGATCGAAGCGCCGCTCCACTCCGCTGGCTGGCTGTCGGCGTGGTGGCCAACGGTCTCGCCCAGGGCCCGTTTGCCCTGCTGCAGGCGGGCGGGAGACCCCACGTCGCAGCAAAGCTGCACTTGATCGAGTTGCCCTTCTACCTGGCTGCCGTCTGGGTGCTCACCGCGTGGTTCGGCATCGCCGGTACCGCGCTGGCGTGGACGGCACGAGCGGCGGTGGACGCGGTCGCGTTGTTCATTCTGTCCCGCCCGCTGCTGCGCGGCCGGCGGGACCTGCTGCCCAAGCTGGCGGCCGCCGTCGCCATCACGGCTGGCATGTTCGCGAGTGTCTCCCTTCCCGGCAGCCTAGCGACCCGGATCCTGCTCCTCACCATCGCCATGGGCGGTCTCGCCTGCGGGGCGTGGCGATCCCTCGACGCCGCCGAGCGGGCGTTCCTCGTTCGGAGCATCATGGTTCGCTAGAATGTGGAGCGCCGGAATCCAGGAGGAGCCTTGCCGTCAGCCGCGAACGTGAACGACCTGCTGAAGCTGATCGCGTTCTACCTCCCGCAGTTCAACCCAATCCCCGAGAACGACGAGTGGTGGGGCAAGGGCTTCACCGAATGGACCAACGTCACACGCGCGCGTCCCATCTACAGGGGCCATCACCAGCCCGACCTTCCGGCCGATCTGGGCTTCTACGACCTGCGGTTGCCCGAGACACGCGAGGCACAAGCCGCCCTCGCCCGTGAGTACGGCGTCACCGCCTTTTGCTACTACCATTACTGGTTTCACGGGAAGCGCCTGCTCGAGCGCCCCTTCAACGAAGTTTTGGCGACCGGGCGCCCGGATTTCCCCTTCTGCCTGTGCTGGGCCAACGAGCACTGGACCAGGGCGTGGCATGCGCAGGAGCGCGACGTGCTGATGCGCCAGACCTACAGCCCGGAGGACGACCGGGCACATATCCGCTGGCTGTTGCGGGTCTTCGAGGACCCTCGCCAGGTACGCGTGGAGGGGAAGCCGCTGTTTCTCGTGTACCGCGTCGGCCTGTTGCCCGAGCCAGCGCGGACTGCGGAGGTCTGGCGCCAGGAGGCGCGGCGGGCCGGCATCGGGGAGATCTTCCTCGCCTCGGTCGAGGGGAACTTCCCCAAGACCGGTCGCGTCAACCCTTTCTCCGTCGGCTTCGACGCCGCCGTCGAGTTCCAGCCGAACCTGCTTTTCTACCAGGACTTCAAAACGCGCGTGTGGCTTCGATTCCTCCGGAAGGCGTTCGGGAGGCCGCTTCTCACCTACCTCGAGCTAGTGCGCCGGGCGCTGAACGAGCCGCTTCCCCCGTACCGCCGATTTCGCTGCGTGACGCCGTCGTGGGACAACACGCCGCGGAGGGGCGGGAGAGCCTTCGTGCTGGAAGGATCCACGCCGGCTGCCTACGGCAACTGGCTGCGCGAGATGATCCGCCGCGCCGAACCCACGGCCGCCGGCGAGCGGATCGTGTTCATCAACGCGTGGAACGAGTGGGCCGAGGGTAACCACCTGGAACCGGGGCAGCGGTGGGGCCGAGCGTACCTCGAAGCGACACGCGCGGCGCGGGAGGAGGCGGTGGCGTCAATCGCGAGCGGCTGACCGGCGGCTAGCCTGCGGGCTCGAGCAGGAACAGCATCTGAAAGGCGAACGGCCCAGGGAAAGCACGGGTCACCAAGTTCCAGAGCGGCCGCGCGCGGGTTGTGAAGCGACCGTGGAACACGGGCTTGAACCAGACTGGCCGGCACCCCGCGGCCTCGAACATCAGGACCGCGCTCCGCCGGGTGTAGAACCGCAGGTGCGTGACGTCCATGATGCCAGTCGGCCGGTAGTCGAACCGGCCGAGCAGTAGCTTGGCCCGGATCGTCCAGTGTGCGACGTTGGGCAAGCTGACGAGGATTCGTCCGTCCGGCGCGAGAGCCGCCCGCGCGGCCCGCAGTGTGGCGGCCGGGTCGGGCAGGTGCTCGAGCACGTCTCCAAAGATCACGAGGTCGAAGCGCTCGCCGACGAGCGCCGCCCATGCGGGATCCGCGAGGTCTGCGACGACCACCCGTCGGCAGTGCCGAGCCGCCTCTTCGGCCGCCGCGGGATCCCGTTCGACGCCGACGAGGTCGGGGCCGCTGTTCTCGACGATCAGCCGCGACAGGAACCCCGTGGCGCAGCCGCACTCGAGGACACGTGCGTACCGCCGCGCCTCCTCGACCAGCATGCGATGACGTGAGTACCGGTCGTAGACGTCGATGACGGCATAGCGTCTCGCGCTGAGCGGCGCCTCTTCGGTCATCGCTGCCGTTCCTTGACCGCGGCGCGCGTCTCGCGCTCGGTCTCGCGCCGCTTGATCGTCTCGCGGCGGTCGTACTCCTTCTTGCCCCGCGCCAGGCCGATGGCCAACTTCACGCGGCCGTTCTTGTAGTAGAGCCGCAGCGGGACGATCGTCATGCCGCGCTCGGCGGTCTTCCCGATCAGCTTGCGGATCTCCTGCCGGTGCAGCAGCAGCTTGCGCTTCCGCAGCGGCTCGTGGGTGGCGTAGCCGCGGTGGCTGTAGGGGCTGATGTGAACGTTGTGCACGAACACCTCACCGCCCTCGACCCGCCCGAAGCTGTCGCGCAGGTTCGCGCGCCCCTCGCGGATCGCCTTCACCTCGGTGCCGAGCAGCGCCAGGCCGGCCTCGAAGGTCTCGACGATGTGGTAGTCGTGAAAGGCCTTGCGGTTCTCGGCGATGACCTGCTGCGCCTTCTGGCGCTCGGACTTCTCCACCATCCCGCCCCAGTCATTCAGTCTACACGGGCTCGGGTCGCGCGCCGCACGTGTCACGTGGAGGGATTGGGACGTGCCGCCAGCCTGGCCGCCAGCAGCACCGCCTCGACCAGGCTTCCCGGGTCGGCCACGCCCTTGCCGGCAATGTCGAACGCCGTGCCGTGATCGACCGACGTGCGTACGATGGGCAGGCCGATCGTCACGTTGACCGAGCGGCCGAACGCCAGCAGCTTCACCGGGATGAGCCCCTGGTCGTGGTAGCAGGCGATGACGGCGTCGAAGTCGCCGCGCGCCGCGCGCACGAAGAGCGTGTCGGCCGGGAACGGGCCCTCGACGTCGATGCCGGAACCGCGCGCCTCCTTCACCGCCGGCCGCAGCACCTCGTCGTCCTGCGTCCCGATCACCCCGTGCTCGCCGGCATGCGGGTCGAGCGCCGCCACCGCGAGGCGCGGACGCGGGAAGCCGAAGCGGGGCAGCTCCGAGGCCGTGAGATCGATGAGGTCGCGGATCGAGGCGCGCGTGATCAGCTTCGACACCTCGGCCAGCGCGACGTGCACGGTCGCCAGCACGACGCGCAGGCGGTCGGAGTGGAACATCATCGCGTAGCGGGTCGCGCCGGTGAGGTGCGCGAGCAGGTCGGTGTGGCCGCGCCAGGGCAGACCGGCCAGCGCGAACGCCTCCTTGCTCACCGGCGCGGTCGCCACCGCCGCCACGCGCCCGGCACGCGCGTCCTCGACCGCGCGGACGACCGCCTCGTAGGCAGCGCGCCCGGACGCCGCGGTCACCTGCCCCGGCGTGAAGGCGGAAAGGTCAGGAGGGCCGTAGATCACCGGCTCGCAGGCGCCGCGCACCCGCGGGTCGGCCGCCGCCAGCGCAACGATCTCGGGGCCGATGCCGCACGGATCGCCCACCGTCAGGGCAATGCGGGGAGGATTGGCAGGAGATGAGGGTGTCACGATCCAGGCGCCAGCAGGTTGCTGAAGAAAGAAACCTGCAATGTAAGAGGAAGAATGGAGAATGAAAGAGGGACGTGTTTTTCCATTCTTCCCTTTGCATTTTCCATTCAGGCCGCGTTCTTCAGCGGCCTGCTAAGCTGCCGCGCGGGCCGCCCCTAGGATGACACTCCGTTGTTGCCCCCGTTCTCCCCGTTCGCAATCGTCTCGTCGCGCGCCTCGCCGCGGCGCGGCACCTTGCCCTCGGGTAGCTCGTAGCGCAGGCAGCACTTCAGCCGCCCGCACAGCCCCGAGAGCTTCGAGGGGTTGAGGCTGAGGTCCTGCTGCTTCGCCATCTTGATCGAGACCGGCTCGAACGCCTGGAGCCACGACGCGCAGCAGAGGGGCCTGCCGCACGAACCGTAGCCCCCCAGCATCCTGGCCTCGTCGCGCACACCGATCTGCCGCATCTCGATGCGGCAGCGGAACTCGGCCGCCAGCTCGCGAACCAGCTCGCGGAAATCCACCCGCCCTTCCGCGGTGAAATAGAAGATGAGGCGGGAGCCGTCGTACAGCTGCTCGACCCGCGTCAGCTTCATGCCGAGCGAACGCTCGCGGATCTTCAGCAGCGCCACCCGAAACGCCTCCAGTTCGCGCTGCCGCTGCCGCCGACGCATCGCCACGTCGTCCTCGGTGGCGACGCGAACCATCCGCTGCTCGGCCGGCGGCTGCACGCCGCGGCAGACCGGCGTGCCGACGACGTGGCCGAAGGAGAGGCCCAGGTCGGTCTCGACCACCACCGGGAGCCCGGGACGAAGGGGGGTGGCGGCCTGGGCTGGCGTCACCGAGAAGATGCAGGGACGCCCGCTCCTGCACAGCTTGACCCGCACACCGGGGTGCTCGGGGTTCTGGTCCATGGGTGCGCTCACAGGTGCACCACCAGCCACGGTGCGACGATCTTCGGGCTCGCGTTCCGGCGGAGCGCCGCCAGCGCGAAGTCGGCCGCCTCGAACGCCCGCGCCGCGCGCCCAGCGTCGAAGGCGGGCGCGATCCGCTCGATCTCGCCGGCCAGATCGGCGTTCGCCAGCACCGCGTCGGCGCCGTGCTGCCCGACGAGCGCGGCGTCGCGGAGCAGGGTGGCGAGCAGGCGGATCCTCGTCGCCAACTCCTCGCGCTCACCCGACGCGGTCTTCGGCGCCAGCGTGGCGGCCGCGCGCATCCGGTCCTGCCACGACCGGCCGGCCGCGGCCCTCAGCGCGCCAAGCGCCGCCTCGCGCGCCGCCCGGAACCCCCGGGTGCGGCGTTCCAGCGCGCGACCAGGACTGCCCTCGGCAACCGCCGCTGCCGCGTGGGCTTCGGCCGCGTCCATCTTCTCGCGTCCCATCAGCAGGCTCGCCACCTCGGCCGGGGCGAGCCGCCCGAAGCGGACCCGCGAGCAGCGCGATCGGATTGTGGGCAGCAGGGTCTCGGGCTGGGAAGTGACCAGGACAAAGAAGGTGGCGCGCGGGGGTTCTTCCAGGCTCTTCAGCAGGGCGTTCTGCGCTTCGGGCAGCACCCGCTCGGCCTCGTCCACCACCACCACGCGTGCTCGAGCCTCAAAGGGAAGGTACGCCGTGGCCTCGAGGGCCTCGCGCACCGCGTCGATCTTGATGTTGCCCGAGTCTCCGGGCTCGAGCAGGAGGAAGTCGGGATGGGACAGCTTCGCGATGCGGCGGCACGGGCTGCAACGGCCGCAGGCGTCGATCGGAAACTGGCCCCCCCGGACCGGCGCAAGGCAGTTCAACGCCTGCGCCACGGCCAGCGCCGCACGGCGCTTCCCGACGCCGGCGGGGCCGGTCAGGAGGAGGCTGGGCGGCAGGGTTCCGAGTGCAATGGACCTGGAGAGCAGGCCCAGGGAACGTGCGTGTCCGATGATGTCCGAGAACGGCATGCGCCGACCAGCGGATACTACCACGCCCGCCGGCCGGTCATCTCATCATGCCGGCGGCACGACTGCGCCCTACCTCGTCCGTATCGTCGCCGGTCTCCCGGGACGTTTCCTCCTGCTCTCCGGCCTGCTCCTCCTCGCCAGCCTGCTCGTTTTTCTCCTCCTGCTTCGTCTTTTCGTCCGGCTTCTTCTTCTGGTCCCGCTTCTTCTTGTTGCTGTCGTCCTTTTCTTTTTCGTCGTCCTTCTTTCCGTCGTCGCCCTTGAAGATGCCGAACAAGCGGCCCCAGAACCCCTTCTTCTTCTTCGGCTCCTCGCGCGCCGCCTTCTTCCCTTCCTCCGGGCGGTCGTCGCCGGCCTTCCCAGACCGGGCGTCCGGCGGACGCGCCGCGGGGGCTCCGACGGCGACCGTCCGCGCCCCGTCCGGGAGGTTGGTCGCCTCGCCGAACGCGAACCGCTGCTCGTGCAGCTGACAGTAGCCAGAGGGCTCGGAGCCGCGGACGAAGTATTCGGTATAGCTGTACGCCCGCTCTTCGACCTGCCCCTCCGCGTCGAGCACGGGCACGTGGTCGCATCCCGGTGTCGCCAGCTGCCCCGAGACCCGGCAGACACGGAGAGCCGTGAGACCGGGGGGAGGTGAGTACCAGCGCGGCTTGTCACCCTTGGTCGCCGCGGCCATGAACCGTGCCCACAGCGGCACCGCGACGTCGCCCGCGTAGCCGTTGCGGAGGATCGGCCGCGGCCGGTCGAACCCCACCCAGACCCCGGTCAGCAGGTTCGGCGTGTAGCCGACGAACCACGCGTCCTGGTAGTCGTTGGTCGTCCCGGTCTTGCCGGCGGCGGGAAGGCGGAAGCCCATCTGCCGCACCCGGTAGGCGGTCCCGCCGTTGACCACGTCGGCGAGCATCGTGGACATGAGGAAGGCCGTCTGCTCGCTGACCACGCGGTTACCCATGCGCGGCGCCTCGAACAGCACCCTGCCGTCGCGGTCTTCCACCCTGGTGATGAACAGCGGCGCGCGCGCGACGCCGCCGTTCGCGAAGGGCACGTACGACGACGCGAGCGAGAGCAGCGTGACCTCACCCGAGCCGAGCGCCAGGGACGGCACGCTGGGAACGGGGCCCAGTCCCATTCGCTCCGCGTAGTCCACCGTGCGCCCGATGCCGACGGCCTGGAGCATGCGGACGGCCGCGCGGTTGCTCGACGTGCGGAGGGCCGTGCGGATCGTCATGGTGGACGCCTCGAGGTGTTCGTCCTCGGGCACCCACTCTCCCTCGGGGGTGAGCACCGGGTCGTTGAGCCCGTCGAGCAGCGAAGCCGGCGTGTAGCCCGACTCGAGCGCGGCCGCGTAGACCAGCGGCTTGAACGCGGAGCCCGGCTGCCGCCTGGCCTGCATCGCCCGGTTGAAGCGGCTCTGCTCGAAGTCGCGCCCGCCGACCATCGCCCGCACCTCGCCGGTGGCGGGATCGATCGCCACCAGCGCGGCTTCGAGCGGCTCTTCTTCGGGGCCGGCCGCGTCGCGCCGGCGGCCTCTCTCCTTCCGGCGCCGCTCCTCGAGCAGGTCGAGCGTCTCCTTGACCGCCGCCTCCGCCTGCTGCTGCATGGCGGGGTCGATCGTCGTGTAGACGCGGAGCCCCCCCTCGTACACCTGCTCCATGCCGAAGCGGCTCACCAGCTCGCGGCGCACCTGCTCCTTGAAGTACCGCCCCCACGGCTCCTCGCGGCGCAGGCCGTCGTTGAGGGCGACTGTCTCGGCCCGCGCCTGCGCGTGCTCGTGCCGGTCGATCGCGCCCGTGTCGAGCATCGCCTGCAGGACGATGTTCCGCCGCGCGATGGCGCGCCGCAGGTTCACGGTCGGCGCGTACGCCGACGGCGACTGGACGAGGCCCGCCAGCAGGGCCGCCTGCGACACCGTCAGCTCCGAGGCGCGCCGGCCGAAGTACCCGCGGGCGGCGGCCTCGATACCGTAGAGACCGTCGCCGAAGTACACCTTGTTCAGGTACAACTCGAGGATCTCGCGCTTGGTGAACAACTGCTCGATCCGGTTTGCGAGGACGATCTCTCGCAGCTTCCTCCGCAGCGTCTTGTCGGGGGTGAGGAACCACTGGCGGGCCAGTTGCTGGGTAATCGTGCTCGCACCCTGCGCCGCCCGGCCGGCCCGGAGGTTGGCCCACATCGCCGCCACCAGGCGCCACGGGTCGTACCCCTGGTGCGTGTAGAAGCGCTGATCCTCGACGGCGATCAGGGCCTGGAGCACGTGCGGCGACACGTCGTCGATCCGCACCTCGATCCGTTGTTCCTTGCTCAGGCTGAAGACCGGCTCCCCGGCCCGGTCGAAGATCGTCGTCGCTTGGGCCATCCGCGTCATCTGCTGCAGTTCGACACGCCCGGGGAGGCCGGTCAGGACGCCGGTCGCGAACCGGATGGCTTGCACGCTCGCGGCGGCCACGAAGAGAACGACCAGGACAAAGGCCGCGGTGATGAGGCCTCGTTGAGGCCCAAGGTTCTGGTACGTGCGGCGGAGGCCGCTGGCGATACGTCGGATGCCGGAAGGCGTGAGCGCCATAAATCTCTGCCTGCTCAATAGCAACTCGCGCGCCACGGCCGGCCGTCCGGGGCGTTGTGGCACTTCGGTTGCAACAGGACCGTCCGGGTCATCAAGACGGATCGGGTTCGGGCGGCGCCGACAGAGGGTGGCGGGGCCGACGGCCCTCCGTCGGGCGGTGCGGGCGCCAAGCGCGGGACCGCGAAGAGGGCGAGGCGGGGAGCCGGGTCGGACCGGGGGAGAGCCGCGGTGAGGGGTCAGTTGATGCTTCGGGTATTCACGGTTTCGGGCGGGACGCTGGCGATGGTGGCGGTACTCGTCCTTGGTGCCTCCGGCGGCGCAAGACTCGAGACTGCGGTCTCGCCGGTCGCGCCGGCACACACCTTGTCGGAACCGAGCATCCCGCCGCCGCCCGGGGCATCCGACTCAACGGTTCGCAAGTTCCCGCCACCGCCCAGACTGCTCGAGGGAAAGACACGGACGACGCTCGACGGCGACGACATCAACGATGCCGTCGCGACCTACGGCATCGACGATGCGGGAAACTTGTACGAGGTGCATTCGCCGCACACCGAGGTGCCATCGCTCGGCGGTCCCAAGACGTAGGGACAGGCGGCGGTCCCGAACCGCAGGGGCAGGTCTTCTGTTCGGGGATGTCAGGTGGTCTGTTTCGTTACCCGACACAACCGGGTAATGACGTCACGGCTGCCTGAAAAAGGAACTCTTCCTTTTTGTGCCCACGCTCGGCCGGCATAGGGCGCCGCGTCCGCCGGATCTTCATGCCATGGCCGGGGCTTGCTTCAGGGCCTGCTCTCCCGCTTCCCAGCCCTTCCGAAACGCTTTCAGGTTGAGGTCGAGCGTCCCCGGGGGCACCGATTCCTTCACGGCCCGCTCGATCGCCTCGAGGGGCATCAGCTGACTCACCGCCCCGAAGAAGCCGACGGAGATGATGTTGAGGACGATCTTGCGCCCGAGTTCCTCCGCGAGGCGGGTGGCGGGCACCACGAAGTGCCTGGCGCCGGGGATCGGCGGCTCGGGCTTGACGAGGTCGGCCTCTGTGACCAGGAGGCCCCTCGGGCGGAGCGCCGGGCTGAACTTGTTGTAGGCGTCCTGCGAGAGCACGACCAGCATGTCGAGGTGCTTCACGTAGGGATACCAGATCGGCTCGCTCGACACGATCAGCTCGGCGCTCGACGAGCTGCCGCGCGCCTCGGGCCCGAAGCTCTGGACCAGCGTGGCATTGAGGCCGGCGTGGATCGCCGCCGCGCGGCCGATGATGATGCCGCTCAGGATGACGCCCTGCCCGCCGAAGCCGCCAATTCGAATCTGGGTCTGCGCCATTACTGACTCGCCCGCGCGTACCGGTCGCCCAGCTTGCGCGCATAGAATTGGTCCATCGCGTCCTGGTAGGTCGGACGCTCGCGGTCGACGAACTTCCCCACCACGATCGGCCCGGTCATCCCGAGCGACACCTCGCTGGTGGGCGCACCGTTCCTGATGACGCTCCGCTGCTTGTAGGTCTTCACCTCGTCGAGGCCGTCGCCGATCCGGTTGCGCCGCCCGTAGAGCGTCGGGCAGGGCGAGATCACCTCGACGAACGAGAACCCCTTCTTGAGCAGCGCCTCGCGCATCGCCTTCTTCAGGTGCGTCACGTGGTAGGTGGTCCACCGCGCCACGTAGACCGCGCCGCACGACTCGGCCAGGTACGGCAGGTTGAACGGCTGCTCGAAGTTGCCGTACGGCGACGTCGAGGCGATGGCCTCCTCGGGCGTGGTCGGGGTGAGCTGCCCGCCGGTCATGCCGTAGGTGAGGTTGTTGACGCAGACCACGGTCATGTCGAGGTTGCGGCGCGCGGCGTGGATGAAGTGGTTGCCGCCGATGGCGAACAGGTCGCCGTCGCCCGAGTAGACGACCACCTTCATCCCGGGGGCGGCCAGCTTGAGGCCCGTGGCGAACGGGATCGCGCGGCCGTGCGTCGTGTGGAACGAGTCCACGTGCATGTAGCCCGCGACGCGCCCCGTGCACCCGATGCCCGACACCACGGCCAGGCGGTCCATCGGGATGCCGCTCTCGTCGATGGCCCGCGTGAAGCAGTTCACGGTCGTCCCGATGCCGCAGCCCGGGCACCAGATGTGCGGGATGCGGTCGGAGCGCAGGTAGCGTTCGACCGGGTTCGCTCGCTCGCTCATCGCACTGCCTCCCTGATCGCCCGCTCGATGACGGCGGGGTCGTGGACCGTGCCGCCGGCGTGCGGAACGCCGACCACGCGGGCGGCGCCGGCGCAGCGCTCGACCTCGCGCACGATCTGCCCCATGTTCAGCTCGGGCACCACGAACGCCCGGAGACCGGACGCCAGGTCCCGGATCAGGCGCTCGGGGAACGGCCACACCGTGCGCAGGCGCAGCCAGCCCACCTTCAACCCGCTCGCGCGGCAGGCCTCGATGGCCGGCAGCGCGACCCGGGAAGTGATCCCGTAGCACACGACCACCACGTCGGCGCCGTCCACGCCGTCCTCGACGACGTCCTGCAGGGCGTCCGCGTTCTTCCTGATCTTGTCGGTCAGCCGTGCGACCAGCCGGGCCTGCGCCGCCACCGACATATCGGGGTAGCCGCGCTCGTTGTGCGTCAGGCCCGTCATGTGGAAGCGGTAGCCCTGCCCCGCGCGCGCCATTGCCGGCACCAGGTCCTCGCCCGGCGCGAACGGGAGGTACTCCCCGGGCGCCGCCTTCGTCCACCTGCGCGGGTAGATCTCCAGTTCTTCGGCCCTCGGGATCACGACCCGCTCCATCATGTGGCCCACGCATTCGTCCATCATCACGAGCACGGGGACCCGGTACTGCTCGGCGAGGTTGAACGCCTTGAAGGTGAGGTCGAAGCACTCCTGCGGCGAGTTGGGCGAGAGGGCGATGATCTCGTAGTCGCCGTGCGAGCCCCACCGCGCCTGCATCATGTCGGCCTGCGCGGGCAGCGTCGGCAGCCCGGTCGAAGGACCGCCACGCTGCACGTTGATGAAGACGCAGGGCGTCTCGGTCATCACCGCGAAGCCCACGTGCTCCATCATCAGTGAAAAGCCCGGGCCCGAGGTGACCGTCATCGCCCGCTTTCCGCCCCAGACGGCACCCGCGATGGCGATCGACGAGGCCAGCTCGTCCTCCATCTGGATGAACACGCCTCCCACCAGCGGGAAGCGCTGCGCGATGCGCTCGACGACCTCGGTGGAGGGTGTAATCGGGTAGCCGGCGACGAAGCGGCACTCGGCCGCCAGCGCGCCTTCGCACGCCGCGTGGTCGCCGTCGAGGAAGTGGGCGCCCGTCAGGACGCCCGCCGGATCGGCATGCATCGGAAACCTCTGGGTGATGCGCGTCGGTCAATCCTGGCAGGCCGCCCGAACACCGGCGCGGCCTGGCAACGCCCTTCTTCAGGACGTGGGCGGACGTTCGCCACGGCCTGCTAGAGGCGGTATCCGTATATCGCGAAGTCCGGGCAGTACATGCCGCACAAGTCGCACCCCGAACAGGCCTCGCCCCGGACGACTTCGGGCGGGTGGTAGCCCTTGCTGGTGAAGGCCGGCGAGAGCGCCAGGACGTCGGTCGGGCAGAACTCGACGCAGAGCCCGCAGCCCTTGCAGCGCTCCGCGTGGATGACGACGACCCCGCGGACGCGACGGGTGGGTTGAGCCATGCGGTGACCTCGAGCGGAGGCCCGCCCAGAGGCGGACCCGGGTGAAGGTCGATCCTCCGTCGATCAACCTTCGCTTTTCTCTCAGCTGTCGTTCGCTGGAACCCGCAGGTGCGAGGCCTCGATTGGGGAAGCCAGGCCTACTGCCGAGGGCAGACAGTAGGGGCGACCTGTGTGGTCGTCTACTGCAGGCTGCCACAAGGATAGTGCCAAGACGGGGGTTTTTCAAAGTGCCCGCGCCACCCGGCCGGCCGCCAGGAACAGCATCAGCGACGCGGCCGCGGCCACGACCCAGTCGCGCCGCATGTTGAGCCAGAGCTGCGGGCTGGATCCGGTCGAGCGATCGTCGAATTCGCCGTGCGCGCCGAAGTCTCCCGGAAGCGGTTCCCAGAGGTTGTGAGGGCGGCCGGGATCGGCCACGCCATCGTACTGCTGCGACTCGTACCCGTTCCGCGCGAGGTAGCGGTCGGCATACCACGCCGCGAGCTTGTTGCCCACGATCGCCTGGACCGTCGGCCACCCGACGTCGATCTCGCGGCGCCCGGCCCGCGATGCGTAGAAGATGGCCTCGGCCGCCAGCTCCGGCTGGTAGATCGGCGGCACCGGCTGCGGCCTGCGCGGCAGGCGCGACTTCACCCAGGAGAACTGCGGCGTGTTCAGCGCCGGCAGCTGCACCATCGTCAGGCGCACCCGGCTGTTGTCGTGCAGCAACTCGCTCCAGAGCGAGTCGCAGAAGCCCTGGACAGCGTGCTTTGCAGCGCAGTAGGCCGACTGGAGCGGGATGCCCCGGTACGCCAGCGCCGAGCCCACCTGCACGATCGTCCCCCGGTCGCGTGGGAGCATCCGCCGGAGCGCGGCAAGCGTGCCGTGCACGACGCCAAGGTAGGTGACCTCGGTCACCCGCCGGTAGTCCTCCGCCGTCATGTCCTTGACCGGGGAGAAGACCGAGACCATCGCGTTGTTGACCCAGACGTCGATGGGCCCCCACTCGGCCTCGATTCGCTCGGCCGCCCGCTCCACCTGGCTCGCGTCGGCCACGTCGGTGGGCAGGACGAGCGCCATCCCGCCCGCCTCCTCGATCTCGCGCCGCGCGCCCTCGAGGCCGTCGCGTCCGCGCGCCAGCAGCCCGACCCGGGCACCGCGTTGCCCGAACAGACGCGCGGTGGCCCGTCCCACGCCCGCCGAGGCGCCGGTCACGACGACGACCTCTGGTTGCATCGCGTTTCTCGTGAGAAGCCCGCCGGGAGCGACGGCTCCCTTTCCTTCCTACGGGTTCAGCCGGTCGTGACCCAGCTGTTTCACCAGCTTGTTGTACAGCCCGAAGATCAGCAGCGTCGGCGCCCACTGCCCCACGAAGAGCGCCATCTCGCGCTTCCCCATGAGCTCGAAGGTGAGGGAGGTTGCCATCGATCCAACGGCCGCCCACATGAACGTGTCGGAGGGAAGCTTCGCCGTCTGCTCTTCGATCGCGCGTGCAACCCGGCCTTCGGTCTGCTGCTCGGCCGCCTTGATCGGATCCATCGTTGCCATGCCGTCTCCTTGGATGACGTCCGCGTGTCCTGGTTTCCCCCGGCAGCCCCCGGGACTGCCCGGCAGTTCGGGAGGCAGCAAGCGAGGTGCCACGAGTTGTGACGCTTGAGCGAGACGAGGGCCGCTTGCGGTTCGATCCGCTGGGCCGCACGGCCGGCTAAGGCGCTAGACCGGCGCGTCGTGGTTGTCAAGGTGCGCGTCGGCTCGCGATGCGCACGCTCACGTGAAGGGTTCGCGGCAGGCCGATGGTCGAGACGGGCGTGCGCCCCACTTCCACCTCGCGACCGGTGACATTCTCCACGCCAACCCGCACATCTACGCGGCGATGCACGCGCCACCCGGCGACCACGTCAATCACCGACGCGGGAGAGAGCGGCAGTTCGTTCAGGTCGTCCTCGTACTGCCGGCCCACGTGCTTCAGCTCGGCACTCGCCCACACGCGTTCGCCAAGAACGCGCAGGCGTGAGGAGAACTGCCGGCCTGGCACCTGGGGCACGCGCCGACCGTCGAGCGCCAGGCGCAGCGCGTCGTGGAACGTCGAGCGCGTGAGCGCCAGCGACGAGGTCCACTCGATGGCGGCGGCCGGCCGGACGACGAGCTCGGTCTCGAAACCAGACGCCCGGATCTCGCCGACGTTCTGGCGCTGCCGTTCACCCGGCCCGATCGTCACGTTCGCAACCGGGTCGTCGAGGAGGTTCCACCAGCCTGTCGCCCGTACCGACACGCGTCGCCTCGTCATCGTCACCCCGCCCTCGGCGCCGCTCGAACGCTCGGGGCCCAGGCGGTCGTTCGGCGCGGTGGCAATCGAGCCGACCCGGAATCCCCGGTACAGTTCGTTGAGCGTCGGCGCGCGGAACGCCCGGTAGGCCGACGCGTTGACCACCACCCCCGGCCACGCGTGCCAGGCGATCGAGAGGCGCGGGCTCAGGCTGCCGGCGCGGCTCGACCCGCCGGCAGCCACCGCCTGGTTCACCCACGTTTCCCATCGCGCTCCACCCTCGATCGAGAGGCGCGGACCAAGCGGGGCGGCCATGCGCGCGAACACGGCCGGGCCGCGCTGCCGTCCGCCCGTTGCGCGGGAAGGACCGCCAAGGGTCGGCATCTCGACGTTGTCGGCGCGCA
>JARKSS010000507.1 GCA_029974175.1 Vicinamibacterales bacterium | reverse complement strand
GCGGGCTGCATCGTCAACGTGTCGTCGGTGTCGGCCACCTTCGCCTCGACCAACCGGGGTGAGTACTGCGTGGCCAAGGCGGGCCTCGCGATGGCCACGACCCTCTGGGCGGCCCGGCTCGGCGAGTTCGACATCCCGGTCTACGAGGTGCGCCCGGGCGTCATCCGGACCGACATGACTGCCGGCGTCACCGCGAAGTACGACCGGCTGATTGCGAACGGCCTGCTGGTGCAGCCGCGGTGGGGCGAGCCCGACGATGTGGGAAGGGCGGTGGCGATGCTGGCTCGCGGCGACCTGGCGTACTCGACCGGGCAGGTGATCTCGGTGGACGGCGGGATGGGAGTACAGCGGCTTTGATGTCCATGAACAGCAGCCGGGCTCAGCGCTACCACGCGGCCGTCACCTCGTTTCTCGCGCTGTTCTCCGTGGTGGGCCTCGCGCTGTACGGCCTGCCGCTCTTCTACGACCACATGGTGCGCGAGTTCGGATGGTCGCGCACGATGGTCACCTCGGGCAACGCGATCAGCAAGCTGATCGTCGGCCCGCTGTTCGGGTTCCTGGCCGGATGGCTCATCGACCGCTTCGGGCCAAGGCGTTTCATGCTGGGCGGCATCCTGATGGCCGGCGCCGCGGTCGCCGGCCTTGGGATCATGACAGCCGCCTGGATGTTCTACGCCTTCTACGTGCTCAACGCCCTCGGGAACGTGTGCGCGGGCCCACTGCCGAACCAGGTGCTGCTCTCACGGTGGTTTCGAGAGGGGCGCGGCAAGGCCATGGGGTTCGCCTACCTCGGCATCGGCATCGGCGGCGCGATCGTGCCGTGGTTGTCGTACTGGTTGGTCGAGACGTGGGGCTGGCGCGTCGCGCTGCAGGTGCTTGGAGCGATCATCGTCCTGCTGGCCGGGCCGATGATCTACCTCACGAAAGACCCGCCGGCCCCTGAGCAGACGGAAGGCACGAAGGGAAGCCTGCCGCCGCTGGGGCCGGTGCTGCGGCGTCCGGCGTTCTACCTGCTGCTCGTCGGCAGCATGTGTTCGATTGCCGCTGTTGGGGGGACCAACCAGCACCTGAAGCTGTTCCTGAGCCTCGACGAGGGCTACGCGCAGGCCGAGGCGGCGCGCGCCATCTCGCTCGTGCTGGCCTTCAGCATCGCGGGCCGCCTGCTGATGGGATGGCTGGCCGACCGGCTGCCGAAGAAGCACGTGATGATCCTGATCTACCTGCTCATCGCGGTGTCGATCCCGCTCCTCTTCTTCGCCTCGTCGCGGGCCGTCACGCAGACCTTCTCGGTGATCTTCGGGCTCGGTCTCGGCGGCGAGTACCTCATCATCCCGCTCATCGCGGCCGAGCTGTTCGGGGTGGGCGTCCTGGGACGCGTGATGGGAATCATCGTGACGGCCGACGGCGTGGCCGAGGCGGTGTCGCCGATGTTCATCGGCTACCTGCGCGACGCGACCGGCAGCTACCAGGTGGGCTTCCTGGCCCTCATCGCCGTCGCGCTGGTCGGCACGGCCGCCATTGCCCTGCTGCCCCGCCCCGGGGCCAGGCCCAAGCGAGAACCCCTGGCCCCGGCCCCGAGTTCCTAGCCCCTAGTTCCCAGCTCCCAGCACGGCCGGCTTCAGCGTCCACGCCTGCAGGCGGGCGAGCTGCATGATATGCGGGGCGTGGAAGCCCTTGGGGAAGATGGGCCAGCTCCAGAGATCAGGGGTGTCGGCCGAGACGTAACGGTCGGCGATGAAGGTGGCAGCGCGGTGGGCAACCTCCTCGGGTGGCCGTCCCGTGGCCAGGAGGCTTTCCACCGTGGTGCCGAGCATGGCGAGGTAGTCCGAGGGCGACACGTTCCGGGCGCCGATCCAGACCTCGGCCGGCACGCGCCCTTCCTCGTCAACGAACCGCGCCACCTGCTCCGTCGCGCGTGCGAAGGCTTCCCAGGCGAACCGGTCGGCACCCGCGCCGCCGCGTGGCCCCTGGCCGCCAGCGCTGGCCGGCGTGAACGCTTCGGCCGGCCCGTCCAACACGCGCAACCGCAGCGACGAAGGCAGCGCTCCTTCCTTGCTGTACGCCGCGAGCGCCTGCACGAGCAGCGAGAACATGTCGGCGACCGACAGCGAGTAGCCGTCACGCCGCAGGAACGTCTGCTCGCCCTGGACGGCCCGCGCCACGACCGCCAGGTCGTCGCGCGTGAAATCGCCGCCGAGCGCACGGTCCGCGTACAGCTGCACCAGTTCGGACGCGGTGACGAAGCGCACGCCGGGCTGCGCCTTGACGAACGCGATGAACCGCTCGAAGTCGGCAAACGCCTGCCCGGTTTCGGCCGACGGCCGCACGCCCGGCTTCTTCCACCCCTCCCGGGGCGGGTTCGCGCCGTCACTGAAGTTCACCGCGTCCCAGAACCGCTGGTGCACCCACTCGCACGGGTGGTAGTAGACGCTGACGGTTCCGCCGCCCTTGGCCCGCACGCGGTCGGCTGCCGCGAGGAACGCCGCCTTGCCCTCCTCGAGGCTCGTGCCGCCCCTCAGCTCCATCCGCGCCAGCGTCGATCGCATGCGGAACACGTTCAGCATCCCGCCGTAGTAGAACGGCTGGTCGTCGAGGCCGACGTGATCGGCTTCGTCGAGGTACAGCGGGATTCCCATCCTGCGCAGCGCGGGATACGCCTGCGGCGCCCACGAGCTGCCCGGTTGCCCGTACGCGGTCAACGGGCGGCCGAGGATCCGCTCGACGTCCTTCGCGCCCGCCGCCTCGCGCCGCAGGAACTCGGCGATGCCGTCCTCCCACCCCGCGTGCTGCAGGTAGGTCGCCGGCGTCGGGGGCCTGCTGTGCATGTCGGTGTGGTAGCCGATCTCGTGCGCGCGCAGCGCCTCGATCACGTCGGTGCGGCCGCGCTGTTCGAGCACGCGCGCCTTCTCGCCCACGATCTTGAACGTGGCCCGGACGCCCAGCTTCGTCAGGATCTCCGCCAGTCTCTTCGCGGCATCGTCCGACTGCGGCAGCACGTAATCCTCGGTGTCGAACCAGAGCGTGACCAGGATGGGAGGCGTCGCCTCGGGCCTGGCGGCCGCTACCTCGACGGGTACGACGAAGGTGAATCCCAGCGCAATCGTGAGGGCGGTCAGCACCGCGGCGCTGCCCCCAAGGCTCGCTCGTGTGGACATGTCTGCTTCACTCTCAGGCACCATCTTCGCCTGCTGTTCGATTGATTGCTCGAGGTTCGCGCGTCCCGCCTCGGGGCTCTCAGCCCTTCCCGAGCAGCCGATCGATCTCCTGACGCCGCGGCGCGGACGGTTGTGCGCCAAGCCTCGTCACCGAGATGGCCGCGGCAGCATTGGCAAAGCGGACGGCATCGGCAAGCGCCCGCCCTTCGCCGAGCGCGACGGCAAGCGCTCCGTTGAAGACATCGCCGGCGGCGGTCGTGTCCACCGCCTTCACCTTGAAGCCCGGCACCATGCGTTCGCCCGCCTCCCCCGCGACGAAGGCACCCCGTCGTCCGAGCGTGATGATGACGGCCCCGACGCCGAGCGCACGCAGCTTCGTGGCGGCTTTCGAGGCCGACGCCCGGTCCGAAACCTTGATCCCGGTCAGCAGTTCGGCCTCGGTCTCGTTGGGCGTGAGGATGCTCACCTCGCGCAGCAGGCGACGGGGGAGCGGCCTGGCCGGTGCCGGCGCGGGGTTGAGGAGGACCGGGACTTCCGCCTTCGACGCCATGCCGGCTGCCGCCTGGACCGTGGCGAGCGGCGTCTCGAGCTGCATCACCAGGGCATCGGCCCCGGCGATGGCTGAAGAGGCACGCTTCACGTCTGACGGCGAGAGGTTCGCGTTCGCCCCCGACGCAACGGCGATGGAGTTCTCCCCGTCCTTGGCGACGAAGATCAGCGCCACCCCGGACGCCGCCGTGCCGTCACGAACCACGTGGGAGACGTCGATCCGATCCTTGACGAAGCCTGCGACGGCCCGGTCACCGAACATGTCACGGCCGACGCGCGCCACGAAGACGACCCGGCCCCCCGCGCGGGCCGCAGCCACCGCCTGGTTGGCTCCCTTGCCTCCGGGCGCCGTGACGAACCGACCGCCGAGGATCGTCTCGCCCGGCCTCGGGATCCGCTCGAGGCGGATGATCATGTCGGTGTTGGAGCTGCCGACGACGACGATGGAAGGACGACGAGGTGTCATAGACAGGCTCAGGGCTCACGGTTCACGGCTCACGGCTCACGGCTCAGGACTCAGGCGTCAATCACAGTCTGGACGCCACCAGGATTGCCAGCCCGACCAAGTAGAAGAGGAACATCGCGGCCAGCAGCTTTCCCGTGCCCTCCGGGGCCCCCTTGAACTCCTTCCACACGAACACGCCCCACATCGCCCCGACCATTGTCGCCCCCTGCCCGAGGCCGTACGAGAGCGCGGGCCCGGCGGCTGTCGAGGCGATGATGCTGAAGCTCATGCCGAGGCTCCAGATCGCGCCGCCGAGGATGCCGATCGCATGCAGCCGCGCGCTGCCCTTCGTGAAGTAGTCGCCGAACGGCACGGGCGGGCCCGAGAACGGACGCACCATCATGATGCTGTTCCAGAGGAAGTTCGACGCCAGCACGCCCGCGCTGAAGAGGACGATGGCGGTGTAGGGGGACAGCTTGCCTACCTCGAGGGCGCGCGTGGCCGGGTCGATGGCCCCCATGGCCTGCGCGACGAAACTGTAGAACCACCCCATCAGCAGCCCAGCCGCGACCGAGATGACGATGCCCGCGACGGGCGTCTTGCGGCCGGCGGTGGCGAGGCGGCGGTAGGCAAGCGCGTCGAGGACGATCGCGATCAAGACGCAGGCGACGCCGGCGGCCAGCATCGGGACGTTGCCCTCGGGGCGGGCGATATAGGTGGTAATGACCCCGAGGACGAGCGCGAGGCCCACGCCTACCGGGAAGGCGACCGCGAGCCCGGCGATGTCGATGGCGGCGACGAGCAGGATGTTCGACAGGTTGAAGACCACGCCGCCGAGGAACGCCGATCCAAGCCAGGTTCCCTCAGCCTGCCGCAGGTCGGCCAGGAAGCTGCGCCCGCCGTCGCCGGCGCTGCCCATCGTGAACGCGAGCAGCAGCGCCAGCAGCAGGACGCCGACCGCGTAGTCCCAGTAGAACAGCTGGAAGCGCCACTCGCGGGTTGCCAGCTTCTGGGTGTTCGCCCACGACCCCCAGCAGAGCATGGTGACGCCGCACATCAGCACCGCGAGGGTGTACGACTCGACGATCAGCATCGACCGGCTCCTTCTCCCTCATGCCGGACAGGCCCACCAGACGCAGCCTGAGCTTCAATCCCGTCCGCCTTCTCCGGTGTCCGTTCTCGGTCCTCCGTCCTTCGTCACCTTGCCGCCCTGCCCGTGTGGCGGCTCGATCATCAGGTCCTCGATGACTTTCCCGAGCGCGGCGGGCGCCATTGCCTCGATCAGGTACCGGTGGCGCAGACCCGGTGACGGCACCCACTGGTTGTAGCCGTGGGTGACGCGCGCGTGCATCAGGCACAGGCCGGGCTCCGAGAGCGTCCAGTAATCGCGCGCGCCCCGCACCGCGTAGAGGACGGCCGTCTGGTCCCAGGCCTCGCGGTCCTGCAGCTGGTTGTAGTGCTGGTAGGCGGCGCGCACCGGGTTGGACGGGGGCGTGTCCCGCAGCCGGGAACCCACCTTCACGCGGTTGCCAATCTCGAAGCCGCTGAAGACGACCGGCGTGGGCCAGTCGTTGATCGCGCGCACCGACGCGGCGGTGTCCCACATCACGTTGTACTCGCCGCCCCCGTCAGGGAACTTCCCGTCCGGGAACTTCCCGCCCATGCACACCCACTGCTTCACTTTCTGTTTCACGAGCGCCTCGCCGTCGAGCGGACTTGCCTCGTCGGGCCGCGAGTCGAGCAGCTCGCGCAGGTTGGTCAGGAAGCCCGTGGTGACGATGGTGACGCTGGCGTCGGGCTGGGCCGCAAGCAGCTTGCGGCAGAGGGTGGCGGCATCGGGGGCGTCACTGCTGCGCTTCACGTCGTGCGGGAACGCCTCCGCGAGCGCGCCGGCGTAACGCGAGGGGGTTTCGCGGTCGGGATCCTTGGTGTTCCGGTAGCCGTATACGTGTCCCCGCTGGTAGCCGATCGGGATGTCGGGACGGCCGTACCACGTGTTGATCGCGTCGAGCGCCGGCACCACCGACTCGTTCTTCGACGAAACCAGCATGCCGAGGATTTCGGCTTCGCCCCGGTTGGCCAGCGCGTGCAGCACGGCCACCGCTCCCGCATCGTCCACGTCCTCGGCCAGATCGACGTCGAGAATGATTCTCACCGGGCCGGAGGCGGGCGGGGCACCGGGGGCGGCCTGCGAGATGCCGGCAGGCCGGGCAGCGGGCTGAGGCGAACCCGCCCGTGCGGCGTCTGGCAGGACGGTCACCGGCCAGGCGAGGAACACGATACACAAGGAGGCGGCGGTCAGTCCCACCGCGGCAAGCTGGCTCAGGAAGCGCATAGCCTCTTCCCCCTCACAGCGGCACCGCCTTCTTCCCGTCCCACCCCAGCGCCTTCCCGTCCTTCACCGCCTGCCGCGCGAGGAGGCAGGGAAGCGTGACGTGGAAGCCGACCGTCGTGATGTCGGCAACCGGCGCCTTCCGCGAGCGCACGCACTCGAGGAAGTTGCGCGCGTGCGCGATGGTGTAGACGTCGTTCCTGTCGTAGTCCTCGCGGTGCGTCACCAGCCGGCCGTCGATGGCCGGGTCGATCACCTTGCCGTCGCGGTCCTTTCTGGCCGGGTAGGGGAGCACACGGTAGCCCGACCGGTTCGTGTGCAGCACCCCCTTCGGCCCGTAGAGGTAGGTC
>JARKSS010000381.1 GCA_029974175.1 Vicinamibacterales bacterium | reverse complement strand
CTGCGTGGCCGTTCTGTTGGCGGGCTCCGGTCCGGTCGCGCAGGGGCCCTCGGGGCGCCCCGAGTGGGACGATGTCAGTGTCCTGCACGTCGGCACCGAACCGCCGCACGTCACGATGATGGTGTACCCCTCGGCGGAGCTGGCGCTTTCGAACGACCCGGCCCGCTCGCCCTGGTTCCGCTCGCTCAACGGGACCTGGAAGCTGCGGTGGTCGCCCAACCCCGCGCAGCGTCCAGTCGATTTCTGGAGAGAGGACATCAGCGACGAGGGGTGGAGCGACGTGACCGTGCCGGGCAGCCTCGAGACGCAGGGCTTCGGGATGCCCGTCTACGTCAACATCGGCTACGTCTTCCCCTTCGATCGGGAGGCACCGCGGCCCCCGAGCGCCGATAACCCCGTGGCCTCCTACCGCACCCGCTTCGACCTGCCCGCAGGCTGGGAGGGGCGGCGCGTCCTGCTGCACTTCGACGGCGTTGACTCGGCCGCCTATGTCTGGGTGAACGGCACGAAGGTCGGTTACAGCGAGGACTCGCGGACGCCGATGGAGTTCGACGTGACGGGCCTCGTCCGGCCCGGCTCGAATCTCCTGGCCGTGGAGGTCTACCGTTTCAGCGATGGATCGTTCCTGGAAGACCAGGACATGTTTCGCCTGAGCGGGATCTTCCGCGACGTCTACCTCTGGAGCCCCGCCGCGCAGCACGTCCGCGACTTCGAGGTGAAGACCGACCTCGACGAACGTTACCGCGACGCGACGCTCGCTGTGCGCGCGCTGGTCGTGAACACCGGCAAGGCGGCTGCCGCCGCGCGGCTCGACCTCGAGCTGCGCGCCCCTTCCGGCGCCCGCGTCGCGTCAGCCTCGCGGCGCCTCCGCCTGGATCCCGGCGGCAAGGACATCGCCGCCGACTTCCGCCTGGCGGTGCGCAACCCGCTCAAGTGGACTGCCGAAACGCCGTCGCTCTACACGCTCCTGCTCACGCTGCGGTCGTCCACCGGCCAGGTCCTCGAGGTCATTCCCTCGCGGGTCGGCTTCCGCGAGGTGTCGATCGAGGACGGGAAGATCCTCGTCAACGGCCGCCCGGTCCTCTTCAAGGGCGTCAACCGCCACGAGCATCACCCCGTCACCGGCCACTACGTGGACCGCGAGACGATGGTGCGCGACATCGAGCTGATGAAGCAGCACAACGTCAACGCCGTCCGCACCTCGCACTACCCGAACACCCCCCTCTGGTACGACCTCACCGACGAGTACGGCCTGTACGTGATCGACGAGGCGAACATCGAGTCGCACGGCTTCGGGGCGAACCCGAAGAACCGCCTGGCGAACGATCCGGCGTGGACGGCGGCCCACCTCGACCGGATGATCCGGATGGTCGAGCGCGCCAAGAACCACCCGTCGGTCGTCATCTGGTCGATGGGCAACGAGTCGGGCGACGGGCCCAACTTCGCCGAGACCTACAAGTGGACCAGGCGGCGCGACCCCTCGCGCCCGGTGCACTACGAGGGGAGCAGCAGCGTCGGCGGCCCCAACTCGGACATCAACTCGTTCATGTACCCCACCCCGAAGCAGACCGAGGAGCTGGCGGCCAAGCGGCCCCAGATGCCGCTGCTGCTCTGCGAGTACACCCACGCCATGGGCAACAGCAACGGGGGCCTGCAGCACTACTGGGACCTGTTCTACTCGGGGCGCAACATGCGCGGTGCCTTCGTCTGGGACTGGGTGAACCAGGGCATCCGGCAGCCCGTGCCGGCGCCCTACCGGGTGGCGGGCCAGCCCGACACCTTCCTGGCGTACGGCGGCTGGTGGGAGGACCCCGTCGGGCAGCACAACGACGCGAACTTCAGCCAGAACGGATTGATTTCAGCCGATCGGGTTCCGTACCCCGGCCTCCGCGCGCTCAAGCACGTCTACCGGTATCTGCGCGCTTCGGCGGTGGATGCCTTGTCGGGCCGGATCGCGGTGCGCAACTGGTTCGACTTCCTGAACGCACGCGACGTGGCGACGCTCACGTGGAGCGTCAGCGCCAACGGCAAGACGGTGCATTCCGGGAGCACGGAACTGCCCGACATCCCGCCAGGCGGGCAGCGTGAGGTGACGCTGCCGGTGCCGGCCATCACACCGGAACCGGGGGCCGAGTACTTCCTGGCGCTCTCGTTCGTCACGAAGGCCGACGCGCCATGGGCGCCGAAGGGCCACGAGATCGGGTGGGAGCAGTTCCGCCTCCCCGTCGAGGTCCCGCCCGCACCGGCGCGCCCCAGCGCTCCGCCGCTCGGCATCGAGCAGTGGGGAACGCTCACCTACTTCACCGGGAAGGACCTCTCGATCACCTTCGACCGCCTCGCGGGAACGATCCGCTCGTACAGCGTGCGCGGAAGGCGCCTGATCGAGCGCGGCCCCGTGCCCGACTTCTGGCGCGCGATGACCGACAACGACCTGGGCGCCTGGAAGTCAGTCGGGTTCGCCGCCCGGAAGGACCCCGCGCTCGACATAGCCGCCTGGCGCGGCGCGGGACCCGGCTGGCGCGTGAAGGACGTCGAGGTGGCGCGGCTCGACGACGGGCGTGCGCGCGTGCGGGTGTCGGGCGTCCTGCCCGTCAACCAGGCGCCGTACGAGGTCACCTACACGATCGCGGGCGACGGCCAGGTGGTGGTGGAGGCGTCCTACACGCTGCGCACCGGGCCGGTCGCGATGATGCCCCGTTTCGGCATGCAGCTGGTGCTGGCCGCCGGCCTCGAGACGATCACCTGGTACGGCCGCGGGCCCCACGAGACGTACTGGGATCGCGCCTTCGAGCCAATCGGCGTCTACACCGGGACGGTCGCCGGCCAGTGGGTCGAGTACTCGCGGCCGCAGCAGAACGGCAACAAGGTGGAGGTCCGATGGGTGACCCTCACCGGCCCCGACGGCATCGGCCTGAGGGCGCAAGGCGACCCCGTGCTCGATGTCTCGGCCTCGCACGCGACCGCGCGCGACCTCGAGGCTGCCGACTACACGTTCCAGGTGCCGCGCCGCGGGCAGGTCTTCCTCAACCTGGATTACCGCCAGATGGGCGTGGGAGGCATCGACAGCTGGAGCCAGAAAGCCTGGCCGCTCGAGCCGTACCGGCTCCCCGGCAACCAGCCCTACCGCTATCGCTTCACGCTGACGCCGGTCGTGCCGGAACCGCCCTCCACAAGCTCCCTTTCACCTGTTCGTACGTGCCCAAAGGGACGTTCAAGTTCCTCTGGCCCGCGTACCTCCTCGCGTTCCTGGCGAGCACGTACCTGCTCGCGGCCTTCGAACGGCGCGCGCTTGGAGACGACGCGACCCTGGTGAAGCGGGCCGTCAGCCTCGTCGTACTGCTGGCAGTCCTGCGGTTCTACGCACGCTGGCGTCTCAGGACCAGGCCGCAGGTCATGTTCGAGGAAGCCGTCAATCCGGCCGCGGTGGCGCTGGGGCTGTGACGCGCTTCATCACCCTGAGCACGTTGAGCCCGATGACCTTCTTGACATCTTCGTCGCTGTAGCCGCGGCGCAGCAGCTCGGCGGTCAGCGCGGGGAACGCGCCGACGTCAGGCAGGCCGCGCGGCGTCGTCGTGATGCCGTCGAAGTCGCTGCCAAGGCCGACGTGATCGATCCCGGCCACGCGCCGGACGTGGTCGATGTGGTCGGCCACCTGCTCGAGCGTGGCGCCAGGGGCGGGATGTGCCTGCCGCCACGCGGCGCGCTCCCGCCTGACGCGTTCCGGTGACTTGGGGAAGAGGGCGGCCAGCCGCGCCCGCTCGCGCGCGCCGGCCTCGGCCCAGGCCGCCATCTCCCGCGACGTGAAGTCGGGGACGAAGCTGACCATCACCACGCCCCCGTTCGCGGGCAGCCGCTTCAGGATCGCGTCAGGAACGTTGCGCGGCACGTCCACCAGCGCCCGCGCGCTCGAGTGCGAGAAGACCACCGGCGCCGTCGTCGTCTCGAGCACGTCCTCCATCGTCTCGGGGGACACGTGGCTCAGGTCCACCAGCATCCCGAGGCGGTTCATCTCGCGCACGACCTCGCGCCCGAACGGCGTCAGGCCGCCGTGGGCGCGGGCGTCGGTCGCCGAGTCGGCCCAGGGCACGTTCTGCCCGTGGGTCAGCGTCAGGTAGCGGGCGCCCAGCCTGTACAGCATCCGCAGCACGCCAAGCGACCCGTCGATCGAGTGCCCGCCCTCGACGCCGATGAGCGAAGCCACCTTGCCCTCCCGGTGAATCCGCTCGATGTCGCCGGCGGTGAGCGCCAGCTCGAGATCGTTGGGGTACCGCTCGATCATCCGGTGCACGAGGTCGATCTGTTCGAGGGTCGCTGAGACGGCACGATCGCCCGCGTACGAGGAAGGCACGTAGACCGACCAGAACTGCGCCCCGACGCCGCCCGCGCGCAGCCGCGCCAGGTCGGTGTGCAGGGACGGCTGCGGCTTCGAGATGTCGAGCTTCGCCAGGTCGCCGCCGGCCTGCTGGCGCACCTGCCACGGGTAGTCGTTGTGGCCGTCCACCAGCGGAACCTCGGCATGGAGCCGCCGGGCCCGGGCGAGCAGGTCGTCCTGCGGCGAAACGGCGCTTGCGAGGGCCAGCAGCATGGTTGCCAGCCCTGTGGCTGCGATTCTGAAGTGCGGCATCGGGGAGACCTCGGCCACACGGTAGCACGAGAAGCCGGGCGCGGCTTGCCCCGCCAGATCTTCGGACCTTTCGACGGGCCGGCGCTTCAGCGATCCGCCCGCCCACTCGAAAGCCTTGTCTGGCGCTGAACGCGGGGTGTTCTACGAGCGCGTCCCCCAATCACTCGGGCACGCTCGCAGAGCAAAGGCAGGACGCTCGGTCGGCTGGTGGCCGCTCTCCTCGGCCGGCCCGCCCGGCGCGCGCAGCAGGACCAGGTACGTGCGGCCTCCCCAGTCTTCGACGATCCGCTCGGCGACGAACCCGGCGCGCTCCATCTCACGCGCCACCGTCCTCGCGCTGACGCCGTGACCGTTGCGCTCGCCCTCGGTCCCAGCCGGCGGGCGATCGAGATGAGCGAACGACCTCGGGGGGAAGTCGATCACCGCGACCAAGCCTCCCGGCTTGACCGCACGGCGCAACGACCGGTTGAAGGCAGCCGTGTCGGCGATGTGATGGTAGACGTTCCGCATGAAGACGGCGTCGCAACACGCCTCGGGAAGGTTGGTGCTGGCCTCGCCCGCCGCCACGACGATCACGTTGCCAGCGCGCTCGCGTTCGGCCCGGCGCTGAATCCGGCGCAGGAGCGCCGGGTCCAGCTCCGTCGAGTAGAGTGTGCCGCCAGGCTCGAGCCGCCGGGCGATCGCGATGGAGAACGCTCCGTCGCCCGCTCCAATCTCGGCAATCGTCCTGCCTGGCTCTGCCCCGATCAGCGCGGCCAGGCGGTCGGCCTCGCCGGTCAGGGTCGGGGGCAGCAGGTGAAAGGCGACGACGGGCCCATACGACAAGACCGCCCACGCGACGACGGCCGCCGCCAGGACGATGAGGGCGACCCAGCGTCTGCGCCCGCCAGGCACTTTCTTCATACGCAGTTGGACGATGCAAGAACGGCCACGGTTTCGCAGAAGCTCGACAGGAGAGTGGCCGGCCCAGGTCTCAGCTCCGGCGTAGAATGCTCTTCATGATCAACATCCGCTCGGCATCAGCTTCCCTTGCGCTTCTCCTGCCGCTCCTGGTGTTCGGCTGCTCCCGGGAGCCGGCTCCTGCTTCTGGTCCGGATGCCGGCCAACCGGCCGGCAAGGCAACGCCCGCGCAGCAGGCCAGCCCGGCTGAAACGACCGCGCAGCCTG
>JARKSS010000379.1 GCA_029974175.1 Vicinamibacterales bacterium | reverse complement strand
CTGCGTGGGCTTCGGCACCCAGGCCATCCGCGAGATTGGCGGCATCCTCGCCAGCCCCGACGTCGAGGTGGTTGCCGTCTGTGACGTCGAGAAGGACGGCGTGAACTACCTCGAGTGGGGGAAGAACCAGCTGCGCGACGGCATCCGGCGGCTGCTCGAGGAGCCGCGCTGGCGCGAGGGGTTCAACCACGTGCCCGGCGGCCGCGACGTCGGCAAGGAGATCGTGGACACCTACTACCGCAAGTTCCGCGAGGGCTGGGTGTCGAAGAGTTGCGCGACCTACACCGACTTCCGCGAGATGCTCGAGAAAGAGAAGGACCTGACGGCGGTCAAGGTGATGACGCCCGATCACACCCACGCCGCCATCTCGATCGCGGCGCTGAAGAAGGGGCTCAACGTCATCGTCCACAAGCCGCTGGCGAACCGGGTGCTCGAGGCCCGCGCGGTCATCGAGGCCGCCCGCGCGTCGGGACGTGCCACGCACTTCCTGCCGGCCAGCGAGGGCACCAACCAGAGGCTCGCGCTCGAGATGGTGAAGAACGGCGCCATCGGGACGCTGCGCGAGATCCACAACTGGTCGATGCGTCCGATGTGGCCGCAGTTCGCGAAGGTGCCCTCCGACACGCCGCCCGTCCCCGCGGGGTTCGACTGGGAGCTGTGGCTGGGCCCCTCGGTCGACCGCCCGTACCACCCGGCCTACACGCACACCCACTTCCGCGGCTGGTACGAGTTCGGCGGCGGATCGATTGCCGACATGGGGCACTACAGCCTCTGGCCAATCTTCCAGGCGCTCGAGCTCGATTCGCCCGTCAGCGTCGAGTCCACGCCCAGCCACGTGTGCGACGCCGCAGACGAGGTCTGCTTCCGGATCAAGAACGACTACTCGTTCCCGGCCGCCTGCACCGTCCGGATGCGGTTTGCCGCCAAGGGCAGCCGGCCGGCGCTCGACATCTTCTGGTACGACGGCGGGATCAAGCCGCCGGTGCCCGAGGAGCTGATGGCCGAGAACAAGGAGCTGGCCGAGGAGGGGATGCTGTTCGTCGGCGATTCGGGCAAGATCCTCGGCGGCTTCCGGGCCGAGAACCCGCAGCTGATCCCCGAGTCGAAGATGAAGGCCTACCGCGCGGCGCACGACATCCCTGACCCCGAGCCGCCGCAGCCTCGCGCACGCCGTGAGCGCGGCGAGCGGCCCGGGCCGTCCGAGCGAGACCTGGCGTGGATCAACGCCTTCAAGGGAGGGCCGGCCAGCTACGGCGACTTCCTGCTGGGCGGCCCGATCTCCGACGCGTTCAACCTGGCCGCGATCTCGCTGCGCCTGGGCGGCCGGCGGCTGCTCTGGGACGCGAAGGCTGCGACGATCACCAACGTGCCCGAGGCGAACAAGTACTTGACGCGGGAGTACCGCAGGGGCTGGGAGCTGTAACCCCGGGCCCTGCGGCGGGGGAAGACCATCGGCTCCCGAGCCGGGCTCCGCAGTTCGCCCTTCGACGTCGCTCAGGGCGCCCCGAGCGAAGTCGAGGGGCGGGAACGCGTCCTCGCGCCACTTCGGTTTTCGGATCTCCGTGTCGGGCGGTCGCTATGCGCGCCCGCAC
>JARKSS010000366.1 GCA_029974175.1 Vicinamibacterales bacterium | reverse complement strand
GCCTGGCTCCGACAAGCCCGGGCCGCCCAACCTGGTCGAGGCCTCGCACCTGATCGACGTCCTCGCGATGCTGCGCGAGAAGACGCGCAACAACCTCGACGAGAGCGAGCAGAAGCTCATCGACAGCGTCCTGTACGACCTCCGGATGCGGTACGTCGAGGCGGCCGGCCGCAAGAAGGTGACCGAGCCTTGAGCCGCCCGGTGGCGCGCGTGACGTTTCTCGGGACCGGCACCTCGCACGGCGTCCCGATGATCGGGTGCGACTGCCGGACGTGCACCTCGCCCGATCCCCGCGACCAGCGCCTGCGGCCCTCGGTGCTGATCGATCTGCCGTCGGGCGGGAGGCTGCTCGTGGACGCGGCGCCCGACCTGCGCACCCAGGCGCTTCGTCATGGCCTCCGGCACGTGGACGCCATCCTCGTCACCCATCCGCACGCCGACCACGTGATGGGGCTCGACGAGACGCGCCGCTTTTCGGCAATCCAGGGCGTCGCGATCCCGTGCTACGGCAGCCCCGACACGGTGGAGGAGATCCGCCGCGTCTTCGCGTATGCCTTCCGGGAAGGGCAGGCGGGCGGCGGCGTTCCGCGCCTCGAGCTGGTGGGCGTGCGCGGGCCGTTCGAGGCGGCCGGCTGGCCGGTGAGGCCGGTCCCGATCCTCCACGGCACGCTGCCGATCTACGGCTACCGCATCGGCCGCTTTGCCTACCTCACCGACTGCAGCGAGATTCCCGAAACATCGTGGCCGCTGCTCGAGGGAGTCGAGACGCTGGTGGTGGACGCGCTGCGCGAGCGCCCGCACCCCACGCACTTCAACGTCGAGCAGGCGCTGGCCGCCATCGCGCGCGTGGGGCCGGGGCGCGCGCTGCTGACGCACATCAGCCACGATCTGCGCCACGAGGAGGTCTCGCGGCGCCTGCCGGCCGGAGTCGAGCTGGCTTATGATGGTCTGATGCTCGAGGTCGAAGCCTAGCCTGCCTCATGCCGGTCGACGTCATCTACTATCCCGACTCGCCGCGGCCGCCCGCCTGGCACCAGCCGGTGCTGGCGCTGGGGAACTTCGACGGCCTGCACCGCGGCCACGCGCGGATCGTCGAGCGGGTGGTCCGCGCGGCCGCCGAGCGGAACGCGACGCCGCTGCTGCTCACCTTCGAGCCCCACCCGACGCGGGTCGTCCGGCCCGACAAGGCGCCGCCCCTGCTGATGACGCTCGACCAGAAGATCGAGGCGGCCGCCCGCGCCGGCATCCGCGGCGTGGCGATTGTCCGCTTCACGCCGGAGCTGTCGGCGTGGGACCCCGAGACCTTCGTGCGGCAGGTGCTGGTGGAGTGGCTGCGGGTGGCGGAAGTGTGGGTGGGCGCCAACTTCCTCTTCGGGCACGACCGCGCCGGCAACTTCTCGCGCCTTCGCTCGCTCGGGGCGCGGTACGGCTTCCGGGCCGAGAAGATCGACCCGGTGCGCTACAAGGACTTCGTGGTGAGCAGCACCCGGATCAGGCGGCTGATCTCCGAGGGGCGCGTGGACGAGGCGGGGGCGCTGCTCGGCCGCCACTACTTCATCGACGGGGTCGTCGTGCACGGGCTGCAGCGGGGCCGCCTGCTCGGCTTCCCGACGGCCAACCTCGACACCCGCAACGAGCTGCTGCCGCCCAACGGGGTGTACGCCACGGTGGCGTCGGTCGGCGGCATCGTGTATCCGTCGATCACGAACATCGGCGTGCGGCCGACCTTCCACCAGCCGTCGGCGACGGTGGTGGAGGCGCACCTGCTCGACCGCGAGATGGACCTGTACGGCGCCGCGATGCGACTGTCGTTCCTGCAGCGCGTCCGGGACGAGCGGGCGTTCGACGGGGTGGAGGCGCTGAAGGCGCAGATCGCGGCCGACTGCGACCGCGCCCGCGAGCTGTTCCGGCAGATCTCGGTGTAGGGCGGGGATCACGGAGCAGGGATCAGGGATCGGGGATCAGGGATCAGGATTCGGGATTCAGGAGTCAGGAGTCGGGAGCCGGGAGTCAGGAGTCGGGAGTCAGGGGATCAGTGAGCCGCCGATCGGCCCCATCCGGGTTGGAACGACGGAGGGCGGGCGCGCGAGGAACCGACTCCGGTGGATCTCTTCGGACTCCTGACTTCGTCGACTCGACTTCGGGACTTCGCGACTTCGTGACCCGTGGACTGACCGAAATGCGCTTGTACAACACCCTCACCCGCCGTGAAGACGAGTTCGCTCCCGCCGACGGGCGGACGGTGCGGATGTACGCCTGCGGGCCCACCGTCTACAACCGGGCGCACATCGGCAACTTCCGCACCTTCGTGTGCTGCGACGTGCTCCGCCGCACGCTCAAGCACCAGATGGGCTGGGACGTCCGCCAGGTGATGAACTTCACCGACGTGGACGATCGGACGATTGCCGGGTCGCAGAAGGCGGGCGTGCCGCTTCGCGAGTACACCGACGGCTGGATTGCCGCGTTCCTCGAGGACGCCGAGGCGCTGGGGCTCGAGCCGGTGGAGGAGCGCCCGCGCGCGACCGACGAGGCCAACCTGCGCGCGATGGCGGAGATCATCCGGTCGCTCGAGCAGGCGGGCCACACTTACCGCAGCGAGGGGTCCACCTACTACAAGATCTCGACCTTCGAGCACTACGGCCGCCTGGCCCGCCTCGACCACGAGGGGATCAAGCCCGGGGCGCGGGTGGACGCCGACAACTACGACAAGGAGGACGCCCGCGACTTCGTGCTGTGGAAGGCGGCGCGGCCGGGCGAGCCGAGCTGGGACTTCGGCTTCGGGCCGGGCCGCCCCGGCTGGCACATCGAGTGCTCGGCGATGGCGCTGCGGCTGCTGGGTGAGCCGCCCATCGACCTGCATGCCGGCGGCGTGGACCTCGTCTTCCCGCACCACGAGAACGAGATTGCGCAGCGCGAGGGGGCGACCGGGCGCCCGTTCGCGCGCTTTTGGTTCCACGTCGAGCACCTGCTGATCGACAAGGAGAAGATGTCCAAGTCGCTCGGCAACC
>JARKSS010000357.1 GCA_029974175.1 Vicinamibacterales bacterium | reverse complement strand
CCGCCTCCAGCTCGCGCTTGTAGAGGATGTTCACCGCCCCCTCGGGCCCCATCACCGCGATCTCCGCCGTCGGCCACGCCAGGTTGAGATCGGTCCGGATGTGCTTGCTCGCCATCACGCAGTACGCCCCGCCGTACGCCTTCCGCGTGATCACGGTCACCTTCGGGACGGTCGCCTCGGCAAACGCGTACAGCAGCTTCGCCCCGTGCCGGATGATCCCGCCGAACTCCTGCAGCGTCCCCGGCAGGAACCCGGGCACGTCCTCGAAGGTCACCAGCGGGATGTTGAACGCGTCACAGAAACGCACGAAGCGCGCCCCCTTCACCGAGGCGTCGATGTCGAGCGTCCCCGCCAGGTGCGCCGGCTGGTTGGCGACAATCCCCACGCTGCGGCCCCCGAGCCGCGCGAATCCCACCACGATGTTCCGCGCGTAGTGCGCGTGCACCTCGAGGAAGTTCCCGTCGTCCACGACCGAGTGGACCAGGTCGAGCATCTCGTAGGGCTGGTTCGGGGAGGCGGGCACGAGGCGGTCGAGCGACTCGTCCTCGCGGTCGGGGGGATCGCCCGACTCGCGGCGCGGGGCCTCGTCCAGGTTGTTCGAGGGCAGGAAGCCGAGCAGGTCGCGGACCAGGAGGAGGCACTCGCGGTCGTCGGCCACCGCGAAGTGCGCCACGCCGCTGCGCGCGTTGTGCGTCATCGCGCCGCCGAGGTCCTCCTTGCTGACGTCCTCGTGCGTCACCGTCCGGATCACGTCGGGGCCGGTGACGAACATGTAGCTGGTCTTCTCGACCATCACGGTGAAGTCGGTGATGGCCGGCGAGTAGACGGCGCCCCCCGCGCAGGGGCCCATGATGGCGGAGATCTGCGGGATGACGCCCGAGGCCAGCGTGTTGCGCAGGAAGATGTCGGCGTAGCCGGCCAGCGACGCCACCCCTTCCTGGATCCGCGCGCCGCCCGAGTCGTTCAGGCCGACCACCGGGCACCCCTGCCGCATCGCGAGATCCATGATCTTCACGATCTTGGCGGCGTTGGTCTCGGAGAGCGAGCCGCCGAAGACGGTGAAGTCCTGCGCGAAGGCGTACACCGGGCGCCCCTCGACACGCCCGTACCCCGAGACCACGCCGTCGCCCGGGATCAGTTGCTCGCCCATGCCGAAGTCGCGGCACCGGTGGGTGACCAGCTTGTCGTACTCCTCGAAGGTCCCGGGATCGAAGAGCAGCGCCATGCGCTCGCGCGCGGTGAGCTTGCCGGCCTGGTGCTGGCGCCGAAGCCGCGCCTCACCGCCGCCGGCCTCGGCGAGCTTCTCGAGGTGGGAGAGCCTGTCGGCGTTCGACATGGGGGCCGTACTCCTTGTCACCACGACGGGCGGGCACGAGGGCCGCGCCTACTCCACCACGTTGGTGAGATCGCCCACGCCCTCCACCGTGACGGTGACGACGTCGCCGGGTGAGAGGGGGCCGATGCCCGCCGGCGTGCCGGTCGAAATCACGTCGCCGGGCTCGAGCGTCATGATCGCGGAGATGTACTCGATGAGGCGATCCACGGGGAAGATCAGCTGCCGGGTGGACGAGTCCTGCCGCAGCTCGCCGTTCAGCCGTCCCTGCACGGCAAGATCGGCCGGGTCGAGACCGGTCGCGATGCAGGGGCCGAGCGGCGCGAAGGTGTCGTACCCCTTGCAGTGCGAGTACTGCACGCCGCGGTTCTGCAGGTCGCGGGCCGTGACGTCGTTCGCGCAGGTATAGCCGAGGACGTAGTCGAGCGCCCGCTCGCGCGGCACCTTCGTCGCGCGCCGGCGGATCACCACCGCCAGCTCGGCCTCGTAGTCCACGCGCCCCACGCCGCGGGGAAGGCGGATGGTCTCGCCCGCCGCGATCACCGCCGAGGGCGGCTTGATGAACACCATCGGCTCGGGCGGCAGCGGCTTGCGCTGCTCGGCCGCGTGGTCGCGGTAGTTCAGCCCGATCGCGACGATCTTGGTGGGAACGACCGGCGCCAGCAGCCGCGCCCCCTCCGGCAGCGACGCCGCGCTCTCGCCCGGCCCGAGATCCTCGCCGGGAGCGAACTGGCCGAAGGGGTCGCCCTCGAGCCGCTGGAAGCGGCCCTCGAGGGCAAGGAGGTACTGCTCGCGGCCCTCGAGATCGACGCGGAAGATCTTCATAGAGTCTCCGACGGGCACCGGTGTCACCACGCGGGCGATCACAAGGGCCGCCCTACCGGGCCGATTCCTCGACGGCGTTCGACGGCTCGCTGCGGTTGCCCGCCTTGTCCACCGCCACCACGACGTACCGGTAGACGACCCCCGGTTTCGCGCCCTCGTCCCGGAAGGTCGTCTCGGCAATCGGCGTCTCGTGCAACGCCTCGGGCTCCCCGCCGCCCTCCGACCGCAGCACCAGGTAGCCGGCGAGATCGGCCGCCTCGCTGCGCTCCCAGATCAGGCTCACCGCGCCCTCGCTGCCCACGGCCGCCAGGTTCTTCGGCGGTGCCGGCGGGAAGACATCCTTCAGCTCCACGCACACGGGCGCCGAGGGCTCACTCTGCACCGGGCCTGCCTGGTGGGTGCTGATGGCCGTCACGCTGTAGCAGCGTTCGGTCACCCCGGCAGCTACGGGCTCCTCGAAGCGAGGTTCGGAAAGCGCCGCCTTGTTGAGCGGCGCAGGGGCCGGACCAGGGGTCACCACGCCGGTGCCCTCCGGCCCGGCGCTGCCGTTGGCGCCCGCCGGGGCGGGCACGGGGGACAGGAACGTGTTGAATCCCCCGGTCAACGAGGGCATGCCAAGCGGCTTCGCGTCGAGCAGCGCAGCGTCCGAGGGCGGCGGCAGCGTCGGTTGCCGGAGGTCGGACGGCGCCTCCCACGACACCGAGATCGTCTTTTCGTCGTAACGCACCTCTACCGAGGTGGGCGGCGAGGGCGGCGGCTGCAGCGACACGACCATGGGCCGGGTGAACACCCCCCTCCGGCCCCGGCGCGTGAGCGCGACCGCCATGTAGTACCGCTGCGCGTCCTCGACGGGGCGCGGCGGGCCGAGCGGCGGCGAGATCTCCACCCACCGGCCCAGCGAGGGGCTGTAAGCCGACGCCGGGGGCCTGGGCTCGGGCTCCTTCTTCTTCTTTCGCGGGACGACGGGCTGCCGCTCGACGGCGCCCAGGACCTCGCGCACGACCAGCGTGTCGCCCTGGTCGAAGCCTTCCTTCATCGAACCCGGCGGCCGCGCGGGCTCGGGCTGCTCGG
>JARKSS010000341.1 GCA_029974175.1 Vicinamibacterales bacterium | reverse complement strand
CGTGATGGTCGCTCCGGCCAGGGCCCTGACCTACATCCTCGTGTTCATCGGGATCATCTCGAGCATCGCCGCCGATGCCGGATACCTGGTCCTGATCCCGCTGGCGGCTGCCGCCTATCTCAGCATCGGCCGGCATCCGCTGGCGGGCCTTGCCGCGTCGTTCGCGGCGGTCGCCGCGGTGTTCAGCGTCAACCTGTTCGTCAAACCGCTCGACGGCATGCTCGTCGGCATCACGAACGACGCCATTGCGCTCATGAACCCGGGCCGCACGGTCTCGCTGACGTCGAACCTGTGGTTCTCCATCGCGTCGGTCCTCATGCTCACGGTGGTCGTGGCCCTCATCAGCGACAAGCTGATCGAGCCTCGTCTCGGCCAGTACACGGGCGAGGGAGCCGAGGAGGCCGCCGCCGGAGGCGTGACGGCAGAGGAGGGGCGGGGCCTGAAGTACGCCGGCTGGGCGCTCGTCGCCACCCTCGTCTTTTTCGCGCTCCTCTGGCTCCCGCCCGGGGCCCCCCTGCGCAACCCCGACACGGGGGCGCTCGTCGCCGATTCGCCCTTCATGAACGGGTTGATCGTGTTCATTGCGCTGGCGTTCCTGGCGATCGGCGGGGCCTACGGCATCGGCGCGGGCACGATGAAGAGCAGCGTGGACGTCATCCAGGCGATGGAGAAGGCGGTCGCCGGGCTGGGCGGATTGATCTTCCTGCTGTTCGTCATCAGCCAGTTCAACGCGTTCTTCGCCTACACCAACATGGCCACGCTGGCGGCCGTGAAGGTGGGCGTCGTCCTCGAAGCGGCCGGGCTCGGCGCGCTGCCGTTGCTCGTCGGGTTCGCCTTCGTCGTCGCGATCCTCGACCTGATCATGACCGGTGCGATCCCGAAATGGGCGATCTTCGCTCCGATCTTCGTGCCGCTGCTCATGCGGCTGGGCGTCGATCCCGAAGCCGTGCTGGCGGCGTACCGGGTGGGTGACTCGCCCATGAACGCCGTCTCGCCGATGAACGCCTACTTCGGCCTGATCGTGGCCTTCGCCATGAAGTACCAGAAGGACGCGGGCGTGGGCACGGTGATCGCGCTGATGCTGCCCTACGTTGCCGTGCTCTTCGTGCTGTGGCCGCTGCTGCTGGCGGTCTGGCACGTCCTCGGGCTTCCTTGGGGCGTCTGACGATCGAGGGACGCGCAGGATCAACCGGCCCAATCTACCGGCGCTGCCTCCAGCGGCGTCGCCCGCCTGGCGGCAGCCCCGCGCCGCTCGCCCGCCCATAGCTCGGCAAGCTTGACGCACATCGCCGTGGCGTGAGCCATGTCCTGCAGGCTCACCCACTCGTGCGGGCCGTGGATGTTCTGCATGCCCGTGAACAGGTTGGGCGTCGGCACACCCATCTCGGTCAGGCGGGAGCCGTCGGTGCCGCCGCGAATGGGCTGGGTGAAGGGCTCGATGCCAATCCGCCGGCAGCTCTCCCGCGCGAGATCGACCGGCCGCATGTCGTCTTCGAGCCAGTACCGCATGTTGCGGTACTGCGGCGTGATGGAGCAGGTGATCCGCGCACGCGGCTCGGTCGCCTCGATCGCGGCGCAGATCTTCGTGACCAGCTCGCCGCGCTCGCGCAAGCCCTGCAACTCGAAGTCGCGCAGCGCGAAGTGGAGGTCGGCCGCTGCGGCCGTCCCGTTCAACTGGTAGGCGTGGATGAACCCCTGCCGGCCCTCCGTCGTTTCCGGTGTCAGCGTGACGTGAGGCAGGGTGTCCAAGATCTTCGCCGCCAGGTGCAGCGCGTTGACCAGCTTGTCCTTGGCCTGCCCGGGATGGATCGAGACTCCCTTGACGTGCACGTCAGCCCGGTCGGCCGAGAACGTCTCAAAGACGATTTCGCCAAGCCCGGCGCCATCCAGCGTATAGGCGACGTCGGCGCCGAGGTCCGCGGGCAGACTGCTGTGAACTCCCCGCCCGATCTCCTCGTCGGGTGTGAACGCGACGCGGAGCGGCCCGTGCGCGAGGCCTGGATTCTCCAGCAGGTGGCGCACCGCGGTCATGACGATCGCCACGCCCGCCTTGTCGTCGGCGCCGAGGAGCGTCGTCCCGCTGGCGGTGACGATGTCGTCGCCCACCTTCGCCGCAAGATAGGGGAACTGACTCGGCGACAGCACGACGCCGGGCTCGTCGGGCAGCACGATGTCGGCCCCGTCGTAGTTGCGATGAACGATCGGCTTGACACCCGTGGCGTTGAACGCCGGCGCCGTATCGACGTGCGCCAGCAGCGCGATGACGGGGCAATCGGCCGGGACGGTCGGGGGGATCGTCGCCAGGACCACGCCATAGCCGGTCAGCCTGACGTCCTGGGCCCCCATGGATCTCAGTTCCTCGACGAGCAGGTTCAGCAGGTCGTACTGCCTGGCGGTGCTCGGCGACGTCGCTGAGCTGTCGTCGCTCTGGGTGTCGATCCGCACGTAGCGCAGCAGGCGCTCCTCGAGCTCTCGCGTGAAGCCCCGCTGCTGAACGGCGGCCGGCGTGGCGCCGGCCTCTGCTGTCTGCTTGCCCATGACGCTCGCCTCCTCCGGTTGTCGACGTGTACGCCGCGTGCGATGCGGCCGGCGCCAGGCCTCGAAAGGGAAGAAAATCCGTATCAACATTCGCGCCATGGGCAGCCCAGGCTCGACAGCCCTTCCTGGCACGCGACCTGCGAAGTCCTTGCCGTCGCGCGCTTCAGGAGAAGTCTCACCCATGACTCCAGACCTCGTGTCAGCAGCCGCCATGAAGCGGTGGGCGTTGCGGTTGCGCCGGTCGATCGACCTGTTTTCTGCAGTCGTGATGGCTGGGGCCACGGTGGCGACGGCGTACAGCGCCTATCAGTCGTCCCTGTGGAGCAGCGAGAAGAACAGGCACACGGCGCAGGCGGCGACGGCCGTGGTCAGGGTGGGGAAGTTGAGCAACATGGCCCTGCAGAGAACGTCGGTCCACGTCAACCTCTTCGTGCACTGGGTCTCGGCCGTCCGCAGGGGCGACGGCGGCATGGCCGCCTACCTGTTCGATCGCTTCCCCGAGCCGCTGAAGGCGGCCGCCAGCGCCTGGCGGGCAACCAGGCCGCTCGAGAATCCCGCGGCGCCCGCCTCGCCGTTCGAGATGCCCGAGTACGTCCTTCAGGAGAGGACCGATGCCGACCGCTGGGAGGAGTCCGCACAGCGGGAGACGGCCGCGGCCCACCACGCCGACTCGCAGTCGAGCCGCTACCTGCTCTTCACGATCATCTACGCCTCCGTGCTGTTCTTTGGAGGGATCAGCGGCAAGTTCCGGAAGCCTGCGATCGACCTGCTGGTGCTCGCGCTGGGGGGCCTGACGCTGCTCGGCTGCGTGGCCATCATGCTGTCGTCGCCGCGCCTCTGAGCCTTGTGATGAGACGCACGCAACAGACGGAACGGCTTGTCCACGTCAACCACAGAGGCACGGAGACGCAGAGACGTACGCAACCTCGGATCTTTCAAAGATCCCTCCGTTCTTGCATTGCCTAGGGTGCTGGGGCTGCACCTCCTGCACCACCGGCACGATCATTCGAAGAACACCCGTTGCGACGTCGCCAGCCGCATTCCGCCGTTGGACAGGGCCAGCTCGTTGATGTGAAAACTGCCGCGGTAGAGGTCGGACCCGACCGAGCCGAGCGACACCGACGGCGCCGAGCACAGCACGAGGCCGCCGCTGGTGCCGATCCAGTCATGGTGTCGATGGCCGTGCAGGATCACCACGCGCGAGCAGTGCCGCCCGACCGCTGACAGCACGTCGGGAGCGTTCATCAGCGACAGGGCGATCCGATCGGCCAGCTTGACAGAGGCTACCGGGTACTCGGCGACGTGGTGGTGCAGCACGACGATCCAGCCGCTGTCGGGAAACGCGTCCAGGATTCCGGCGAGCCGTTTCAGCTGCAGCCGGCTGACCACGCCAACCGCATTGGTCGCCGAGAAGTGGCTGCGGGCATTCGAATCGAGCAGGATCACGCCGGTTCCCCCATCGCGGGGCGGCGCGACCAGCGGGAAGGCATCCGACCACACCTGGGCAATCTCCCATCGCCCGCGCCAGGTGCCGCGCTCCGCGAGCCCCCGGAGTCGTGCCGGCCGCTCGCCTTCCCGCAAGTAGCCGCGCAGGGAGGGGCCGAGGGCGCCAGCGGCGCGCACGACGTGGACGCGCTCACCCTGGATCGCGTCGAGCGCAACCACGAACCTGAGACGCCGCAGCGCGTGGCCGACGCTCCAGGGGATGTCGGCGCGCCCGGTGTTCGTGCGATCGACGATGTTGAGGTCGTGGTTGCCCGGGACGAAGAGGGCGCGCGCTCGAAGCTCAGGCCGGCACCGGAGCAGATCGAGGAACTCCGCCCATTCGGCGCGCGTGCCGGCGTCGGTGACGTCGCCGCTGACCAGTACGCGCTCGATTGGAGAGGACGCGTGGATCGCCTGGAGCTTGTCGAGCGCGTGCCGGATGCTGCCGTTGCCCCGGGGACCGTGCGTGCCGCATTCCATGCGGTAGCCGTAGCGCTCGCCGACAACGTGGAGGTCGGACAGGTGCGCCACCCGCGCCATCCGCCCCTGACCGGCTGGCGGCTCCGCAGTCCAGTCGCGGAGCGGCGGCCGCCCCGCAAGCTCGCGCCACAGCCAATACACGCTCGCGAGGGCGGTGGACACCCCCAGGACCACGGCGGCATTGCCGAAACCGGCCCTCGCCACCGCCCGGGGCTGCCTCACCACGTCGACGAGCCCGGGGTGCGCCAGCGCCCCGACGCTCGCAGCCAGGAGAATCCCGCAGGCCGCCAGCAGCAGCGTTGCGAGCACCGTCGCAAGCCGGCGGCGCCGATCGAGCTGCGCCGAGGCGTGCGTCTGCCCGGGCAGCCGTTCGATGGCGGCGCTGATCGTTTCGCGCAGCCCGACGAAGAACGGCAGGACGAGGGTGTAGTGAAGGTGCCAGAGGTTCTCGACGGCCTTGGCCGCGAGCGGCCGGCCGGCCGACAGGGCCAGGCCGACCAGCACGGCGAGCGAGGCCAGGGCGGCGAACGGATGGCTGCGGATCACGGCGACAGCGCCGAGCGTGGACCGGCCGTACGCGAGCAGCAAAGGCGCCGCGATACCGACGAGAAGCGCCGGCACGATGATGAGCGCGACGAAGGCGATCGATGCCGTGAGGTAGTTCGACTCGAGCGCCGTCGAAATCACGATGCTCCGCCAGCCCCGGCCGTAGGGGCTCGTCCGATCATCGTCGGCATCGCCGCGGCGGAGATCCAGGATGGAATCCGATGCCAGGGCTTGACCCGCGCCCACAGCGCGATCGCTGTGCTTTGCCATCTCGCTCGCCATCCCGCGCCAAGGCTGCGGTGGTTCGCTCGCCCGATCCGCGTGACCCTCGTCTACACGAACGCTGCCAACCGCGAGCCTCGAGCCTTGAAGCCTGGCCCTCGAGCGCCGAGCCCGCAGGGTTGAAGCCTGAGCCCCGCAGGCTAAAGCCTGAGCCCCGCAGGGCCAAAGCCCCGCGCTACAACAAGCGCTACGCACGGGCGCGCCCGCCCGCGTCCCGCGGCGAGCGTCCCGCGCGGGGTCGCGGCCCCGCCCGGACTCGGGCTGTGTGCCTCGCCCATTCATCGGCGCCTCTCGGCGCACCGGAGACGCGTGCGGAACGAGCGAGGACTGCCCGGCGCTGCCGGGAACCGCGACCGCTGGGTGGCACGTCGCTGGCAGTCGAGCGGCCGCAGAGCTCAGGCCCCGCGCGACGCCGCAGGGCAAAGCCCTGGGCTACGGCCGCAGCGCTACGGCCGCCTTGGCCTGAAGGCCGGGGCACGCGGCCAGCCAAATGCCCCTGGATACGTGATGCCGCGGATGTCACTGAGAGCCCTGACGCTGACCCTCGTGATGGCCGCCTCGCCGGGGACGCTGCACGCACAGCCTGGCGACGCGGTGGAGGTTGCCAGCGGCGATCGGATCACGGGCAGCGTGAGCCGGCTCGAACGCGGCCGGCTGGCGTTTCGCACGGCGTCAGCCGGTCCCGGGCATCAGCGATTCGCCGGCACGATCTCGATCGTCTGGGCCGAGGTGGTCAGCCTCACGTGCTCGCAGCACCTCGACGTCGAGCTTGCTTCCGGTGAGAGGTTTGCCGGATCGATCTCTTCGCCCTCGCCGGGCCGGCTCGTGGTGCAAACCGCCTCAGGACCGACCAGGCCGATTCCGGTCGCCGAGTTCGTCTGGATCGCGCCGATCGAGGCCGGGTTTCGCGGCCGCACGGTCGGGTCGGTCGACCTCGGCGTGAGCTATTCGAGCGCGGAGGGAGCGCGGACGTACACGCTGCGAACCGAGGCCTCCTATCGCAGCCCGGGGCATGCCTACGAGGCGCAGTTCGCCTTCGACTCCTGGCTGTCGGCGCGCGACGAGACGGAGACGTTGACACGCAACGACTTCCTGTTCGACGTGCGCCGCAGGCTCCAGGGCCGCTGGTTCGCGGTGGCGAAGTTCGAAACGCAGCAGGATGGACCGCTGCAGCTCGACGTGCGGATACTGGCAGGCGGCGGCGTCGGACGCGTGCTGGTACAGTCGAACCGCACGCGGCTGTACCTGCAAGGAGGACTGGACTACGACGCGGAACGGTACGAAAGTGCACAGTCCTTCGAGCACTCTGCCGAGGTCTTCGCGGGCGTGGACTGGGACTGGTTCGAATCGGGCGGTGCCGTGGAAGCGGCCGTCGCGGCGACGACCTTCATCGGCCTGGAGCGGCCGCGGGCGAGACTCGAGCTGGACGCCACGATACGCCGCGACGTGTTCTGGAGATTGTATTGGGCTCTGAGCGTGCACGAAGGGTTCGACAGCGACCCGCCCGCCGATCGCCCGCGCAGCAACCTCGGCCTGGCGTTGTCGCTGGGTTGGTCGTTCTGATGTCCTGCGGACATTTCACCGCGGAGACGCCGAGGACGCAGAGATCTCTTTCGAATGATCGTGCAGGAGGTGCCGACGGTGCAGGAGGTGCTGAAGGTGCAGTGCTGGTGGTGCCGGAAGTGCCGTCAGTCGGCGTTCTTCAGCGGCCAGTTCCAGGCTTCGTCCCGCCAGGCGATGACCTTGCACATCTCGGCGCCGAGGAAGAGCAGCTGGCTCACCGCGTTGATCCACAGGATCGCGGCGAGTAACCCCCCGAAGGCTCCCGAGGCGGTGGGGCTCTGCCCGAAGACGGCGCCGACGAACACCATCAGCTCGGCCCCCGCAATCCAGGCGGCGGTACACAACGCGGCCGGAAGCCAGACGTGGCGCCACCGGAGCCTGACCGGCGGGAGGAACTTGAAGAGCAGCAGGAACGTGATCCCGACCACGATGACGGAGCCCGGAAGGGCGAGCATCCAGGCCGGCGTGCGGCTGAGGAGCGGCACCCGGATCAGCAGGTCGCCCAGCCACTGCGTCACGGAGAGCAGGACGAGAGTCGCGACCAGCAACAGGCCTCCCGCCAGGACCATCAGGTAGGCGACCGCGTACTCGAGGACCGTTGCGCGCACGACGACACGGATGGGTCCCGCCACCAGTGGCGGTGCCTGCCTCCAGATCGCGCGAAAGCTCAGGCGCAGGTGGCGGAACAGCGCCGAGGCGGTGAGCATCAGGCCGCCCAGGCTGACGAGGGTAGCAACGACCGACTCGTGCTGCAACTGGGCGAAGAGCCGCTCGATCGTCGTCCGGAGGTACCCTCCGACGCTGCTTTCGACGGCTTGGAGGACCTGCTCTTCGACGCCCGCTGCCAAGGTCGAGAAGCGCAGGAACAACCCGAGGGCCGCCAGGACGAGCAGCAGCAGCGGCAGGAGGGAGACCAGCGCATGGTAGACCATCGCGCTGGCGAAGTACCGCGCGTGGTCGCGCTCGTACTCCTGCCAGGCTGCCCGCAGCAGGCCGGCGAACGAGTTCGGCGTGGTTCGTGACCGTAGCGTAGGCGGCTGCAAGCCGGGCCTTTCCCGTGAACCCGAGATGCCAGCCGCGTGCCGATCGCCTCGCGGCAGGCGAGCCCCTCTGGCCTGGTCCGTGCAGGTCGCATCCGCGACGCCGGTATCACGCGGTATCACGACCGTTGGTTGCGCCCTTCCGCATGGAGCTGCCCCGTGCCGTTCACCGCGGAAGCCATGGCTCCGGCCTTGGTGATCCTCGCGCTCATGTTCGCGTTCGCGGCGCTCATCCGGCGCTGGTCACGCCCGTTGCGCGCACGGTTCATTCCGACGGCCGTCATCGGCGGCTTCCTCGTTCTCGCGCTCGGGCCGGACGGGGTGGGCCGCGTCACCGGCGGCCAGGGTGCGTTCTCGGCCGAGACACTCGCGGTGTGGAAGGCCCTGCCGGGGCTGCTGATCAACGTGATGTGCGCCGCGCTCCTGCTCGGCGAGCACCTGCCGCCTCTCAAGACCGTGTGGACGATCTCGCGCAGCCACGTGGTCCTGGCCTCCATCATGTCGGCGGGTCAGTTCGCGGTCGGGAGCATCCTGGTGCTGCTGGTGCTCGGGCCGCTCTTCGGCCTCAACAGCAAGGCGGGCTCGATCATCGAGATGTCGTTTGCCGGCGGTCATGGCACGCTCGCCGGCCTGACCCCGGTCCTCGTCCAATACGGCGCGGAGGAACTGCTCGAGCTGGGACTGGGACTGGCGACCATCGGCATGGTCACCGGGATCGTGATCGGGACGGCGCTCGTCAACTACGCGATCACCTCGCCGCGAATCCCGGTCGCCCGTCAGCAGCCGACCTCTCCCGAGGAAGACTACGACATCGACTACCACCTGCCCGGCCCCGACGACGTCCCCATTGACGAGTGGCGCGGCATGACCCAGGTCACGGCGGCGGCCGTGTTCATCGGCGTGTCGATTGCCGTCGGCTACGTCCTGCTCGAGCTCTTCCGCGTGACATTCTCCCTGCTCGGCTCGAGCTTCTTCGACAAGTTTCCGCTCTTCCCCTTCACCATCCTGGGCGGCGCGATCGTTCAGGTCTGCGCGGTGAGGTTCAACTTCGAGTGGGCGGTCAACCGCCTCGCGGTCGAGGGGCTCGGGGGGCTTGCCGTGGACGGCATCGTGATCTGCGCCATCGGCACGCTGTCGCTCGCGGCGCTCGGCTCCCAGCTCGGGCCGTTGATCGTGCTGGCCGTGGCGTCGGTGGCGTGGAGCGTCTTCGTCACGCTGGTGATCTCGCCGCGGATCTTCCAGCGCAACTGGTTCGAGCACGGGCTGGCCGAGTTCGGCGAGTCGCAGGGCAACGTGGCGACGGGCTTCGTGATGGTCGACATGGCCGACCCGGACCGCAGGACCGACGTGGTAAGAGCCTACAGCTACCGGCAGTTGATCACCCGCCCCGTGCTCGGCGGCGGGTTCATCACCGCGCTGTCGGTCCCGCTCATCGCGTCGTGGGGCCTGCCGCTCTTCACCATCGTCACCGCGACGGCGACCGTCGCGCTCACCATGTGGGGCATGCGGCGGGCCACCGCCGGGGCAGGGTTGCCGGCCGGCTCGCCCCCGCGCGCCGGCTGAATGGGGGCGGCAGGAAGAGGCCGGCGTACATCAGGCGCCACCTCGTGGCGGCCTTCGCGATATGTCGCGGGTAGGACAAGTCCGATGAAGAATGACAAGCGACCGGTCCAGAGGAAGGCGGCGAAACGGCGCACCGCATCCGGCAGCACTGGCGCAGCGGGCGGGAAGGGCCCGCAGGCAGCCGGAAAGCGAAGGGCACGAAAGGCGGCAAGCCCCAGCGCGAAGGCGCGGGTGCTGCGCGCCTCGCATGCCCACCGTTCCAGGGCCCACACGTCGTCAGCCGGCCGGCGGCGACAGGCGGGCCGCGACTCGAAGGAGTAGCAGGATGGCGACTCAGCCCGCAATGCCCCGGTTCATTCCGAAACGTGTGAAGCGAGCGAGCGGCCGCACGGACGCGTCGCGGACACCCGCGCACGTGCGTGTGATCGGAGTGGAACTCGACAAGGACGACCGAAAGCTCATCCGTCTCAAGCTGGGCGCGAAGTTGGGGAAGTTTGCGACGTCGATCGAGCGCGTGAGCGTCCGCGTGACCGATGCGAACGGGCCGCGCGGCGGGGTCGACCAGGTGTGCCGCGTGAAGGTGGTCCTCAGCGGGCTCCCAAGCGTTGTGGTCGAGCGGCGACACCGCTCGCTGGGCGCCGCGATCGACGCCGCCCTGCAGGCGACGGAGGGGGCCGTCCGGAGCAGCGTCCGCCGCCGGCGCATGAAGCCGCGTCGCCGCAGGAAGCCCGCCTCCGGCACCCGCACGCGGCCGCCCTCGCCCGCGTAGGCGCCGGCGCCGCCGTTCCTACCCTCGGAACGGCGAGGTGACCACCACTTTCACGCCGGAGATCACACCGGTCGCGGCCCGTTCCACCTGCTCGACGGCGGCGGTGCTGATGTCGCCGGCGGCCGCGAGCGCGCCGGTCGCGGCGGCCGACGCTGCACCAGCCGCATCGACACCGACTTCCCTTGCACCCTGGATGGTACCGTCGACCGCAGCCCTGGCAGTCGCGGCGATATCGCCGCCGACCCCGGCCGTGGCCCTGACGAGACTGCCTGCCGTGGCGCCGACCGTGTCGGTCGCCTGTGCCGTCAATTCCTTCGTTCCGCGAAGGACGCCGAGCATCGTGCCCTTGGCCGCCGAGCCCAGGTCGCCGCCCACGTTCGCCGCGCCGCTGATCAGTTCCCGGGCCACGTCGGCCGTCGTCGTCGTGGCCGAGACGCCCACGCGTCCGACGCCCTGGACGGCGCCCGCGGCCGCCGCCGTGACCGCCTCGACCCCCGCCAGCTTGATGCTGCGAGCGCCCTCGATGGTGCCTTCCATCGCTTGCCGGGCGGCAGAACCGGCGTCGCCGCCCACCTCCACGGTCGTCTTCACCAGCGTCTGCACCGTAGAGCCGATCGTGTCAACGGCCTCGGCGCCGACCCGCTTGGTCCCCTGCAGAACGCCGATGACGGCGCCCTTGGCGGCCTTGCCGAGGTCGCCGCCGACCTGCGACGTTCCTTCGATCGCGCCGCTGGCCACGTCGGCGACGGCGCCAGTCAGCGCCTTGCCGACCGATCCGGTCCCTTGCAGCGCCGTCACGAGGGTGTCGCTCACGGTCTCGGTGACGGCGTTGACGATCTCTCCGGTCCCCCGTACGGTCGATACGATCGAGTCCTTCAGTTTTTCCGCCAGCTCTCTGGGCATCGGAGCCTCCGGCCAGTGTGCGTGCCCGATGCGGGCACCGGGGTTAACGACGGGCTGCGGGCGCCTGGTGCAAGCCGGAAGCCACGCAGCCTTGCGGCGGCGCGCCGCGCGTCAGGGGCGGAACACGGGATACGGCACCTCGATCCCGTGGAGGTTCAACGCCTTCCTGAGGCGCTTGCGGAACTCCCGCCCCACCACCCACTGCCGCTGGGCGACCGTCTTCATTCGAATCCTCCACTGCATCGACCACTGGCTGTACGCGACAACGCCCACGATCTCGATAGGTTCGAGGATGAGGATCTTGAACTTCGGATCGCTGCGCATTTCCCGATCGACATCGCGCGCGATCTCGGCCACGCGATCCGGATCCTCTGCGTAGGGGAGATCCACGTCGATGACGTAACGGGAGAAGTCCTTGCTGTGATTGGCCAGCGTGACGATGGCGCCGTTGGGGACCACGTGGACGGTGCCCCTGTCGTCGCGCAGCACGATCGTCCGCACGTTGAGTTGTTCGACGAGGCCGGTCGTCCCGTTGATCTCGGCGACGTCGCCCACGCGCACCTGGTCTTCCAGGATGAGAAAGAACCCGCTGAGGACGTCGCGGACGAGCGTCTGCGCCCCGAAGCCGATGGCGATGCCGGCGATCCCCGCCCCGGTCAGGATCGGGGCGACGTCGACGCCGACTTCGTCCAGGATCAGGACCCCGGCGACCCCGACGATGAGGCCGGTGATGGCCTTGTTGACCATCGATCCGAGCGTGCGGGCGCGCCTGTTCCGTTCGAGTTCGCCGATGGTGGCGCCCGCGGTGAGCTCGTCTTCGAAGCGCTGCACGTACAGAAGGGTGGCGCGGCGCAGACTGTACGCAATCAGGGCGATCATGCCCACCCGCAACCCGCCGCCGAAGAGCCAGACCGCCATCTCGCGCGCCTTGCGCCCGACGGTCGGGCGAAAGCCGGCCAGCTCCATCGCGGGGAAGAGGAGCAACGCCACGACCAGCACGAACGCCGCAGCGGCAACCAGCCGCAGCGGTCCGCGGATCACCGGGCTGTCAGCCCGGAGCCTGTCACCAACAACGGCGAGCGTGGCGTTCCGAGCCAGGCGCCTGGCGAGCCAGGCTGCCAGCCACGCGATGAGCAGCGTCGGCAGCAGCGCCGAGAGGAAAGCGCCCCAGTAGTTCGCATCCGCCAACAGCCGGCTCCCACTTGATCGCCGCCTACGACGGCGTGTTGTGCCGCTGACCCGGACTGCATGAGCGTTGCCACGGTTGTGCCGTGCTGAACGCGACCACTCGAATCAGGCGGGACTCACGCTGGCGTGCGGCTTTCCCGCGACATCTCGCGGCAACGGAGTGGGGATCATCCGGCCGGCCCCGGCCCCAGGGCGGCAGGTCGTGTCGAGCCCCCCGAGGCGTTGCCCGGCTCACGCCCGCGGGTCGGATGAATCGGCGGGCCGCGACGCGAAGAGGTCCAGGCCGAGCTGATGCGATAGAAACCTGGCCACGAGCTGCCCCTTCACGCTGTTGCCCGCCCCATCGAGCGGCGGCGCGAAGGTTCCCAGCCCACCCTTGCCCGGAGAGACGGCCACGATGCCGCCGCCGATGCCGCTCTTGCCAGGCAGCCCGATGTCGTAGAGCCACTCGCCGGAGGTTTCGTAGAGCCCGGCGGTGCTCATGGCGGCCAGGGTGTAGTGACAGGTCGCCGTGCCGACGACCGTCTGCCCGGTCAGCGGGTTCACGCCGCCGTCGGCCAGGGTCGCCCCCATGACCGCGAGGTCCTTCGCGGTCACGTTCAGCGAGCACTGACGCGTGTAGAGGTCTGTCGCCTCTGAGGGAGGCGAGTAGATCCGATCCCGGCTCTGAAGCAAGAGGGCCAGGGCCTGGTTCCTCTGGTTCGTCGTCGAGGCCGAGGCGTACACCTCCTCTCCGAGCGTCAGCACTCGGCCGGCGAAGCGGGACAGCCCTTCGTGGATAAACTCCCACCGTGCCTCCGGCGTCGCGCCGGGGACCAGGCTCGTGGTCGCGATGGCCCCGGCGTTCACCATCGGGTTCGTCCTGCCGTCGGGGCTCTCTTCGACGGCCGCGAGCGAGTTGAACGGCAGACCCGTGGCGTTCGCACCTACCTTCTCGCGCACCTCGCCGGGGCCGAGAGCCTCGCAGACCAGGGCGAGCACGAAGGGCTTGGACACGCTCATGATCGCGAACTCGTGCCCGGCATCGCCGGCGGCGTAGACGCCGCCGCTGGCCGCGACGACGCACACCCCGAAGAGGTCGGGGCGCACGCGCGCCAGCGCCGGGTAGACCTGCGACACCTGCCCTTCGCCGTTCAGGCGGTACTTCTCGTGTGCCTCGAGAACCCAGCTGCGGACCCGCTCGGGTGGAGGCAGGCGGCCGGTGGAAACGAACGGCGCGGCGGCCGCCGGACGGTTGGTGTCTCGCGCGGGCACAGGCATGGAACGCTCCTGATCGGGTCCGGGCGCGGCGGCCTCGAGCTGGAGGAAGTCGGCTCGCGGCCGTTCCGTTCTGCAAGATCCCGCACGTTGGCATGCGTGCGTGCAGGCCCGCGCGCGAACGTGAAAGCCGGGCGACGGCTGGATGCGGACGGGCAATCGGCGCCATTACGTGGGGGGCTCGCGACATGCGGCGGGTGCCGCGACTCGTCAGGCCGTCCCAGCCGGGCAAGCGCGGACGCTGGCGTGGCACGGAGTTGGCTCCTGCCAGGACGCAGCCCCAGGAGGTTCCCTATGGCCCGTATGACAGACGAACGATCCGGCGCGTCGCGCGAGCCGATGGCCGCGGCCGTCGATTCGCTGATGCCGCAGCTGACGGCGGAACTCGTCCGGCTCTCACGCATTCCTTCGATTTCCGAGGCGGGGTTTCCACCCGAGCCGATGCACGAGGCGCATCTGGTGGTCTCCGAGCTCTTGCGCGATGCCGGGGTGAACGTGTCGCAGCTGGATCTGCCGAACACGTATCCGATCGTCACCGGGGAGATACCGGCGCCCCCCGGCGCGCCGACCGTCCTGCTCTACGGGCACTACGACGTCGTGCCGCCCGGGGACGAGTCGAAGTGGCTGTCGCCGCCATTCGAGCCCACCGAGCGCGACGGGGCGCTGTTCGGCCGCGGCACCTCCGACTCGAAGGCGAACGTCCTCGCGCACGTGGGCGCGTTGCGCGCGCACGGCGGGAAGCCGCCGGTTGGAATCAAGGTCGTGATCGAGGGCCAGGAGGAGGTGGGCAGCGCCTTCAACACGTATCCGCCCCTCGACGCCGACCGGTTCCGCTGCGACGCGATGGTGATCGCCGACATGGGCAGCGTCAGGCCCGGGGTGCCCACGCTGACCGTTGCCCTTCGGGGCACCGCGGTCGTGACGGTCGAGGTCCGGACGCTCGCCGGCCCGAAGCACAGCGGGCAATACGGCGGCGCGGCGCCGGATGCGCTGATTGCGCTCCTGCACGGTCTCGCGACCCTGCACGACGTGAAGGGCGACGTTACGGTCGAGGGCCTGCGCCGCGACGCGTGGACCGGCGCGTCGTACGACGAGCGGGAGTTCCGCGCGCTCGCAGAGATCATGCCCGGCCTTCCGCTGTTCGGCACCGGCACCCTGGGCGAGCGGCTCTGGTCGGGACCGGCGATTACCGTGACGGGCCTCGATGCGCTGCCGGTCGACAAGGCGGTCAACGCCGTGGTGCCGCAGGCGCGCGCCAGGATCAACCTGCGCGTTCATCCCGAGCAGAACGCGGCTGAGGCGCAGAATGCACTCGTCCGGCATCTCCGCGGACTGCGTCCCTTCGGGATCGCGCTCGACGTGACGCCCGGCGCCATCGGCAACGGCTTTGCCGCCAGCACCTCCGGTCCGGCATACGACGCGGCGCGTGCGGCCCTCTCGTCGGCCTGGGGCGGTGAGACGGTCAGCGTCGCCACCGGCGGTTCGATCCCGCTCGTCAACGCGCTGCACGAAGCCGTCCCGCAGGCCGAGATCCTCCTGCTCGGGGCGACCGACGGCTTCAGCAACATCCACGCGCCGAACGAGCGCGTCCTGCTCGACGAGTTCAGGAAGACCGTCATCGCCGAAGCGGAGATCTTCCGGGAGTACGCGGAGCGGTGGGGAGGCCGTCGAGCGGCGGCTGCGGGCCGGTGAAGAGGCGGCGGCCCCCGCCGAAGCCACGGCGGTGAGGGCGGCGCACGCCCCGAATATTGCCTCCGCGGCCCGAACGAGAGAGGATGTGCGGGTCCGATCGGTCTCTGGAGGACCCCATGACCCACATCGCCGCTCGTGAGGGATCTGACACTGCATTCGACCGCGCCGTCGCCGCCGTGCGGGCGGGTGAGGCGCCCGAGGGCCAGGCGAAGGCGCTCTACGATCGGCTCACCGAGGACGAGCGGCTCAACCTGCTCGACGGCGACACGCCCTTCTGGGAGGGCATGCGGTCGATGCGGGAGGAAGGCTACAACGCGCGGCCGTACGTGCACGGCGCCATCGGCCGGCTCGGCATCCCAGGCACGCGGTTCGTCGACGGCCCGCGCGGCTGCGTGGCCGGAAAGGGCACGGCATTCCCCGTGTCGATGGCGCGCGGCGCGACGTGGGACGTCGGCCTCGAAGAGAGGGTCGGCGAGGTGATCGGGCGCGAGATCCGGGCACAGGGCGGCAACTTCTTCGGCGGCGTCTGCATCAACCTCCCGCGCCATCCGGCGTGGGGCCGGATCCAGGAGACCTACGGCGACGACCCCTGCCACCTCGGCGAGTTCGGCGCCGCGCTGACGCGGGGCGCGCAGAAGTACGTGATGGCCTGCGCGAAGCACTACGCCCTGAACTCGATGGAGAACGCCCGGTTCACGGTGGACGTGACCATCGACGAGGCGACGCTGCACGACGTGTACCTGCCGCACTTCAAGCGGGCCGTGGACGAGGGTGTCGCGGCCGTCATGTCGGCGTACAACTCCGTCAACGGCGAGTGGGCCGGCCAGAACGAGTACCTGTTGACGGAGGTGCTGCGGAACCAGTGGCGGTGGAGCGGGATCACCGTCAGCGACTTCATCTGGGGCCTGCGCGACGCGGCCAAGTCGCTCAACGCCGGCCTCGACCTCGAGGAGCCCCTCGCCCAGCAGCGCGCCACTCACCTGCGCCGCCAGCTCGCGGCGGGCGAAACCTCCTGGGACAAGGTCGAGCGCGCGGGCGTCCGGCTGCTGGCCGCGCAGCTGCGGTCGTACGCCACCCGCGCCCAGGGGCCGTTCGGCCTCGACCTCATGGCGAACGAGGAGGCACGCGCGCTCTCCCGGACGGTCGCGGCGCGTTCCATGGTGCTCCTGAAGAACGACGAGGTCGGCGGCGCGCCACTGCTGCCGCTGACGCCGGCGGCTGTCTCGTCGATCGCCGTCGTCGGGCGCCTCGCGGACGCGCCGAACATGGGCGACCACGGTTCCTCCGACGTCCGGGCGCCGGGCTACGTCTCGCCGCTCGCGGGAATCACCGCGGCGTTCCCCGGCGCGAAGATCGCGGCCATCACCGACGGCGACGCGGCGGCGGCGCGTGCCATCGCCCGCTCGGCGGAGGTGGCCATCGTCATCGCCGGGTACGACGCGCGCGACGAGGGCGAGTACGTCGGGGCGGACACGATGCGGCGCCCCGAGCTGCTGGCGCTCTTCCCGCCGCTGCCGCCCTCCGGGGGCAGGCCGCAGGCTGCCGCAGGGGGCGGAAGCCGGCCGGCGGGGCCTGGCCCGAACCCGGTCATGACCGCCGGCGACCAGTTCGGGGGCGACCGGGCCTCGCTTGCGCTTCGTGCCCAGGACGAGGAGATCATCCGCGCCGTCGCCGCCGTCATCCCCCGCACGATCGTGTGCATCGTCGCCGCGGGCGCCGTGATGATGGAGGCCTGGCGCCGCGAGGTTCCGGCCATCCTCATGATGTGGTACGCGGGCATGGAGGGCGGACGCGCGCTCGCCGACGTCCTGACCGGCGTCCACAACCCGTCGGGGCGTCTGCCGTTCTCGATCCCCGTTTCTTCGCAGCACCTGCCCCCCTTCGACCGGACGGCCGCCAAGGTCACCTACGACCGCTTCCACGGCCAGCGCCTGCTCGACAAGCTTGGCGTCAAGGCGGCGTTCCCGCACGGGTTCGGCCTGTCGTACACCACGTTCGGAATTGGCGAGGTGGCCGTGATCGAACGGGGCCCGGCGGGCATGCGGCTGGCCGCCACTGTCACGAACACCGGCCGGCGCGACGCTCACCACGTCGTCCAGGTGTACGGGCGCTGCCGACAGGGCGGCTATCCCGGCGAGCTGATGCTGATCGGTTTCGCGGCTGCCCCCGTGGCGGCCGGGAAGTCGGTCCGCGTCGAGGTGCCCGTGTCGTTCACACCGCTGGCGCGGTGGGACGCGTCGAAGAAGACGCGTGTGATGCCAGACCCCGCGGACGTGGACCTCGAGGTTGGTTCGTACGCGCACGACCCGTCCGCCGTTGTCCTGAGGGGCCCGGACCTCGAGCGGGGCGAGGCGGCGCACGGTGCCGCGGGCAGGTAGCGGCGCGCTACAGGGGACGCAGAGGTTCCTGGAACGATCAGGAGCCTCTGCGTCTCTGGTTCTGTGGTGAAATCCGGGCAAGCCGTGCGTCGAGGTCCTGATCACACCGGGACGTAAACCAGCCTGAGCACATCCTCGTAAATCCGATCACTCGAGACGAGGTGCAGCGGCGGCCGGGGTCCTGCGAAATACGGCTTGCCGCGACCAAGCACGACGGGGTGCAGGTGGATGCGGTACTCGTCGATCAAGCCCAGTCCCGTGAGGCTATGGGCCAGGATCGGGCCGGCAACCTCGATCTCTCCATCGCGCCCGGCCTTCAGCTCGCGGATTGCCCCCTCGAGGTCTCCCTCGAGAAGCGTGGCGTTGGGGCCGACCGACCGCAACGAGCGCGAAACCACCCACTTCGGCTGGCCCCGCCACGCCGCCGCGAAGGCGCGTTCGTCTGCGTTCCACTCCGGATGCTCGTCGTCCCAGTAACGCATGACCTCGTACATCCCGCGCCCGTAGAGACTCCCGGCCTGTTGCTGAGCCTCCCCGATGAAGTGGCGAAAGAGCGTCGGGCCTGGCGCAAAGGCCATGTGGTCCCGTGAAGTCGTGCTGGAGCCGCCGCGGAGTTCGGCGGATGGCAGGGCAAGGCGGGTGCCGTTCGGAAGCCGGCGCAACTCGTCCTGGCAGGTGCCTCGCAGACTGTGGCTGGCAAACTTGACAGCTGTTCCCTGTTCGGTGGACACTTCCAGTTTATATAGATGGTCTATGCAAAGGCGGACTGATGAACGAGACCAAGGGCAAGAACGAGCTGCTGCCCGGCACGCTGGAGATGCTGATCCTGAAGACGCTGTCGATCCAGCCGATGCACGGCTACGGCATCGCCCAGCACATCCGGACGATCTCGCGGTCCGTGCTCACCGTCGAAGAGGGATCCCTGTATCCCGCGCTGCAGCGGATGCTGGTGAAGGGCTGGGTCTCGGCCGAATGGAAGGTCTCGGCGAACAACCGGCGGGCGCGGTTCTACACGCTCACCCCGGCCGGAAGGAAGCAGCTCGGCGTCGAGGAGTCGAGGTTCTCGCAGGTGTTCGGCGCGATCATGCGCGTGATGAAGACGACGTAACGGCCGGGTGACGGACCGACTCACCGGGGGGATGCTGCCGTGGGTTCTCTGCTCCGACGTCTGCTGTTCCTGTTCCGCCGCGATCGTCTCGACCGCGACCTGGAGGAGGAACTGCGCTTCCACGAGGAGATGACGGCGCAGTCGCTTGCCGACGACATGGGCGGCGACGAGGCGCGCGCCGCCGCCCGCCGGCGGCTGGGCCATTCGCTGCAGCTCCGCGAGCGGGCGCGCGAGCCATGGACGTTCGTGACGGTCGAGACGCTCGTCCAGGACGTGCGCCACGCCCTGCGGCTGATGCGGCGCGACCCGGCGTTCACCCTCACCGCGCTCGCCACGCTCGCACTCGGCATCGGCCTCAGCACGGCAATCTTCTCGGTCGCCTACGGCGTGCTCTGGCGCCCGCTGCCGTATCCCCATCCCGACCGCCTCGTCATCCTCTCGGCGGCGCAACAGGCAGAGAAGGGCGTCAAGACGATCTGGACCTGGGCGCCGGTGTCGTACGAGGCGCTTGCCCAACGCCTCGGCGCGTTCGACCACCTCGCGGCCTACGTCTCGATCGAGGCGCAGCTCACGGGACGCGGGGAGCCCCTGCAGGTGCCGGCGGTGGAAGTGAGCCCCAACTTCTTCACCACGCTGGGTGTCGGCCCGGTGCGCGGCCGCTCGTTTCTCACCGCCGCCGGGGCTGCCGAGGACGATCGCGCCGCCATCGTCAGCGACAGGCTGTGGCGCTCGGCGTTGAAGGCCGACCCGGCGATCGTCGGCCAGTCCATCACCATCAACGGCGTGCCCCGCACCGTCGTCGGCGTGCTGCCGCCCCGGTTCAGCTTCAGGCCCGTGATCCGGGCGGGCACGCTGCCCGAAGCCGACGTCTTCCTGCCCAGCCGCTCGCCCGGCGACCAGGGCCGGAGCGCCTTCCTGTACCTGCTGGGCCGCTTGAAACCGGCCGTGACGAAGGAGCGTGCCGAAGCGGAGCTGACCGCGCTGGTGAACGACCCGTCGGTGGTCGCCCCGGGCGCGCTCGCACCGGAAGGCGTCCTCGCGCCGAACGTCCGGACGATCGCGCGCACGGCCGGCCTGCAGGAGTACGGGGCGGGGCCGGTGCGCACGCTGCTGCTGGTCGTGCTCGGCGCGGTCGCGTTCGTGCTGCTGATAGCCTGCGTCAACGTCGCGAACCTGCAGATGGCGCGCCTGACCGCGCGGCGCGGCGAGCTGTCGGTGCGCATGGCGCTCGGCGCGGGACGGCGGCGGGTGGTGCGTCAGCTCCTGACCGAGACGATCGTGTTGTCGCTCGCCGGCGCGGCCTTCGGCGTGCTGCTCGCGCGGATCGCGATCGACCTCACGCTGCCGCTGGTGCCGCAGGCGGTGCTCCCGCGCCTCGGCCGCATCGAGATCGACGGGGGCGTGCTGGCGTTCTCGGTCGCGCTGACGCTCGTCTCGGGCCTGCTGATCGGCCTCGTGCCGGCGCTGCGCGTCAGCAGGACCGCGCTGGCCGACGGCCGCGCCCTGCACGCCGGCGAGGCGCGCACGACGGGCGACGGGCCGGGCGAGCGTCTGCGGACGCTGCTGGTCGTCGGGCAGGTCGCGATGACGCTGGTCCTCCTGATCGGGGCGGGCCTGCTGATGCACAGCTTCGTGCGTCTCACGTCGGTGTCGCCCGGGTTCGAAGCAAGCGGGCGCGACGGCGTGGTGTCGACCGTGAGGGTGATGCTGCCCGAGACGTTCTTCGACGGGCCCGAGCGCATCCACGCCTTCGCGCGCGGCGTGCTCGATCGCATCCGTTACCTGCCCGGTGTGAAGTCGGCGAGCCTCGTCAATTCGCCCCCGTTCGGCAGGATGTTCATCCAGGGCGAGTTCAGCATCGAGGGGCAGCCGAAGCCGGACTTCGACGCCGGCAGGCCGAAGATTGCCGCGGGCTACTTCCGGACGATGGGGATTCCGTTGCTCGCGGGACGCGAGTTCACCGAGGCGGACACGGCGGACGCGTCGAAGGTGGCGATCGTCAGCGAGCGCATCGTGCGCGAGTGCTTCCCGGGGGGCCCGGGCGAGGCGCTCGGCCGGCGCGTTCGCCTGGACGGGCTGAACGACGCGAGCGAGTGGATGACGGTGGTGGGCGTGGTCGCCGACATCCGTCACATGGGGCTCGACCGCGACGTGCAGCCGATGATCTACGTGCCGTTCCAGCAGGACCGCAGCGACTTCGTGCGGCTCGTGTCGTTCGTCGCTCGCACCACCACCCCCGCCACGGTGGTGGAAGGCATCCGCACCGAGATCCGCCGCGCCGCGCCCGACCTGGCCATCACGGCCGCGGTGACGATGGATGAAGCGGTGGCGGCGTCGGTGGCCCCGCCGCGGTTCCGGATGCTCGTGCTCGGGCTGTTCGCGTTGGCCGCCACGCTGATCGCGACCTGCGGCATCTACGGCCTGATGGCCTACGCGGTCACGCAGCGGCGCCGGGAGATTGGCGTCAGGGTGGCACTCGGGGCCGAGAGGCGCGACGTCCTGCGCCTGGTGCTCGGCCGCGCGCTGCGGGTCGTCGCCGCCGGCGTGGTACTCGGCCTCGCGGGTGCGGTTGCGGTGACGCGTGTGCTGCGGACGTTCCTGTTCGGCGTGACACCCACCGATCCGCTCGCGTTCACGGTGGTCACGGCCGTGCTGATGGCCGTGGGCCTGATAGCGGCCTGGATGCCGGCCAGGCGCGCGACCCGGATCGATCCGGTCGAGGCGCTGCGCGCCGAGTAGCCGGGAGCAGAGCCGGCGCGGCCAGCTCATCCGCAGTCGCCCGCGCCCGATCGGCGGTGACGTTTGCGTCAATTCCCCGTAAGCTGGAAGGCGGGGCGTCCAACACGACGCAGTAGCGATCGGGGGAAAACGATGACGCGAGCACGCCTGACGGGTGCCGTTCTCGTGCTGCTGGCTGCCGCCTGGGCCGTCGATGCTGAGCGCCGGGCTTCAGGCGCGGCCGGGCAGGCAACGAGCCTGCCGTTCCAGGTGCAGGTGATGGCCGACTTCGAATCACCCTGGGCGATGACCTTCCTGCCCGACGGTCGCATGCTGATCACCGAGAAATCCGGCGTTCTCTACCTCGTGTCCGCGGACGCGCAGCAGCGGACGCGCGTGGACGGGATTCCAAAGGTGGCAGACGAAGGACAGGGCGGCCTGATGGACGTCGTGCTGCACCCCGCCTTCGCCAGGAACCGTTTCGTGTACTTCAGCTATTCCGAGGCCGGGCCGGGTGGGAAGGGAGTGGTCCTGGCCCGTGGCGTGCTCGCCGACGGTGAGCAGCCGGCGCTGCAGAACGTCGAAATCCTGTTCCGCGCCGAGCCGTACGTCGATGGCGACGGCCACTTCGCGGGCCGAATCGCGTTCTCGCGTGACGGGCACCTCTTCTTCACCAACGGCGAGCGCCAGAAATTCGACCCGGCGCAGGATCCGAAGGCGACGCTCGGGAAGGTCCTCCGCCTCCGGGACGACGGAACGCCGGCGCCGGGGAACCCGCTGGCCGCCAAGGGCTTCCATCCGGCCGTCTGGTCCTACGGCCACCGCAACCCGCTCGGCATCGCCTTCGATGAAAGCGGCAACCTGTGGGAACAGGAGATGGGTCCGCGGGGTGGTGACGAGGTGAACCTGATCCTGCCCGGCCGCAACTACGGCTACCCCATCGTGTCGGACGGCGATCACTACGACGGCAGGCCCATCCCCGATCACAGCACGCGCCCCGAGTTCGAGAAGCCCAAGGTGTCCTGGAATCCCGTGATCTCGCCGGCCGGGCTGATTGTCTACTCGGGCAAGCTGTGGCCGCAGTGGAAGGGCGACCTGTTCATCGGCGGCCTGTCCAGCCAGGCGTTGATCCGCGTCGACATCGACGGCACCACGGCCAGGAAGGGCGATCAGTGGCCGATGGGGGAGCGCATCCGCGAGCCCGAGGAAGGGCCCGACGGCGCCATCTGGCTGCTCGAGGACGGGCGCCGCGGGGGCAGCGGGCGCCTCTTGAAGCTGACGCCGGCCGGCTCGGGCTCGCACTGAGCGCGCGTCGTTCGGCCAGGATCCGGGTCATGACCGACCCGGACGCCGGCCTTCCCTGCGCATGCTGGCCCGAATCACGACGCCGGTTCGCGCTTCAGCCGCGCGGTGGTCGTGCCTCGCTCGGCCTCGAGCACCAGCGCCAGTTCGTCCTCCTCGAGCGTGCCCCTCACCGTCACGGTGTCTTTCCCGAACATCGAGGGCATCGTGAAGGAGAGGCGGTTGTCCTCGAACCGCCCATCTGAGATCGGCTGGGGGTCTGCCCGGTTCAGGCTCACGGTGCCGGTCACGGTCGAGCCGTCCCTTGCCAGGTCGAGAGCAATCTCGGTTCCGGTTGCCGCCGTGCCGCGCCAGCGGCCGGTGATGTCGGAATCCTGGGCCGTCGCCCCCAGGGCCAACGCCAGCACGAACAGAAGCGTGAGAACGCCGGTTCGCATCGGGCACCTCCGTCCCTGTTCCAGAGATCCATCCTGTTCCACGGAAACGCAGCGGAGGCCTCCAGGGTTCGGTGGCGACGTGGGAAGTGGGCTTGGCAAGGCGGCAGCCGGCCGATACCCGGGGAGGCCCCCTCGCGGTGCTACAATCCTCGGGCACCGCGAGGTTCTGGCAGGCCCGCCCGCCGCCCCGGCGGCGCGGTTGGCTGGCCGGCAGCAGAACCGGAGAACAGGCAGAACAGGCCTCCGCTCAATGGAATAATCAAGCGATGACCAGCTACTTTCGCTTCTCCTTTCCTGCCGCATGGCGGCTCGCAGTCACGACCATCGCCCTGGCCGCCGTGGCGGCGGCCTGCCAGTCGAAGCCGGCGGCCAAGCCCGTCTCGGCCAGCGCCTGGGCGGTGGTGAACGATCACGAGATCACGGCCGACGACGTGGACAAGGCCTGGCGGCGAAGCAACCAGGGCGGCCAGACGCTCGCTGAAGACGAGGTGTTCGCCGGCAAACTGGCCCTCCTCGACGACCTGATCTCGCAGGAGATCTTCCTGGCAAGGGCGCGGGAGCTTGCGATCGACGTGCCGCAGACCGAGCTGGACAGCGCGATGGGGGAGGCCCGGAAGAACATCCCCGAGGAGACCTTCAAGCAGGAGCTGGCGAGGCGGACCCTGACAGAGGCCGACGTTCGAGAAGGCTTGCGGCGCGAGATGCTCATCAACAAGCTCTTCGAGCGCGAGGTGTCGTCGAAGGTCACGGTGACCGACGAGGAGATCACCGCCTTCTTCGAGGCCAACAAGGCGCAGTTCAACCGGCCCGAGGACGCCTACCGCGTGGCCCAGATCGTCGTGACGCCCGTGAAGGAGCCGCAGATCACCAACCGGACCGGCAGCGATGCGACGACGGCCCTCGAGTCGGTGCAGAAGTACCGGATGATCATGGAGAAGCTGAAGAGCGGCGCGCAGTTCTCCGAGCTGGCGGCCGACTACTCGGAGGATCCGGAGAGCGCACCGCGCGGCGGCGACCTCGGGTTCATCCCGCTGTCGGTCATCCAGAAGTACCCGCCGCGGCTGCGCGACGCGGTGCTCAAGGCCAAGCCCGGAGCCGCCCAGGCGATCGGCGACCGCAACGGCTTCCTCATCGTCCTCGTTCTCGGCAAGGACCCTGCCGGCCAGAAGGACCTCAGCACGCCAGGCGTCAAGGACGCGATCAGGGACTCGCTCAAGGCGCGCCGCGAGCAGCTGCTGCGGGCGGCCTACATCGACGGCCTCCGCAACGCCGCCCGGATCGAGAGCCTCATCGCGCGGCGCGTGGTGGAGTCGGCGGGCAAGGTGCCAGGGCCGGCACCGGCAGCGACGACTGCCAAGTAGGCCCCACTCAGCAAAGCCCCCGCGTTCGTAGCGCCCCACGTCGGGCCGCGGCATGGATTCTGCATTTCCCGACGCTCGCATCGCCCCCACGATGCGGAAAGGACGAGCAGATGCCGAAGAACACGATCTGCCTCTGGTTCGACAAGGACGCCGAGGCCGCGGCCCGCTTCTACACCGCCACCTTTCCCGACAGCAGGATGGGCGCGATCCTCCGCGCGCCCGCCGACTTCCCCGGCGGGAAGAAGGGCGACGTGCTGACGGTCGAGTTCGTCGTTGCCGGCGTCGCCTGCGTTGGCCTGAATGGCGGCCCCGTGTTCCAGCACAACGAGGCGTTCTCCTTCCAGATCTCCACCGAGGACCAGGAAGAGACCGATCGCTACTGGAACGCGATCGTGGGGAACGGCGGCCAGGAGAGCGCCTGCGGCTGGTGCAAGGACAGGTGGGGGATCTCCTGGCAGATCACGCCGAGGGTCCTCACCGAGGCGCTTGCAGCCGGTGGCGACGAAGCCAGGCGCGCGTTCGAAGCGATGCTGTCGATGCAGAAGATCGACGTCGCGAAGATCGAAGCGGCGCGCCGCGGCTGATCACCGTCCTTGCCCGCCTGCCCGGGCCGGCATCCAGTAAGAAGTCTTTGTTCTCGCCAGCGCCGGCACCGGCACGCGCGGCCGCCGCGACGACTCGGCCACGCGTTCCAGCCACGAGCGGATGATGCGCGTCTGCGTCTCGCTCTCCAGCAGGAATGCGTCGTGACCGTACCCGCTCGGGATCTCGTGATACTCCACCTCGCGGCCGGCGTCCCTGGCCGCCTGGCCAACCTCGGCCAGCTGGGGCGGCGGATACAGCCAGTCGGATGAGAAGGTCAGCAGCAGGAAGGAGGCCCGCGTCGCGCGAAACGCCTCGGTCAGCGACGGCCACCCCGCTCCCAGGTCGAAATAGTCGATGGCGCGCGTGAGATACACGAGCGAGTTGGCGTCGAACCGGGCCGTGAACTCGCGGCCCTGGTGCGAGAGGTAGCGCTCGACCTCGAACTCTGGTTCGAGCGTCCACGCCGGGTGGGGCCCCGCCGTCCGCCGGCCGAACTTCCGCTCCATGCCGCCGGCAGACAGGTACGTGACGTGCCCGACCATCCGTGCGACCGCGAGGCCGCGATCGGGGCGCGCGCCCCCGTAATAGTCGCCGCCTGCCCAGGCCGGGTCGGCCATCACCGCGCGCCGGGCGATCTCGTTGAAGGCAATCTGCTGCGGCGAGTGCCGGGCCGCGGTGGCGATGGCGATCACCGAGCGCACCGACCTGGGGTAGGCGACGGCCCACTGCAGCGCCTGCATCCCGCCCATCGACCCGCCGGCGACCGCCAGCAGGCGGCGGATGCCGAGCCGATCGAGGAGGGCCTTCTGCACGGTGACCATGTCGCCGATGGTCACGATCGGGAAACGGCTGCCGTAGGGACGCCCGGTTGCCGGATCTGCAGACGAGGGGCCGGTGGTGCCGTAGCAGCTGCCGAGCACGTTGGAGCAGATCACGCAGTACTTCCGCGTGTCGAACGCCTTGCCCGGCCCGACCAGGTTGTCCCACCACCCGGGCTTTCGCGCGCCCCGGTGCCACCCCGCCGCGTGTGCGCCTCCAGACAGCGCGTGGCACACCAGCACCACGTTGTCCCGCGCTTCGTCCACCTCGCCGTACTGCTCGTAGGCGACCTCGACCGATTCGAGGCGACGCCCGCTCTCGAGCGTCAGCCCGCCCGAACACACCTCGACGATCTTCGCCTCGACCTGGCCGATGCCGCCGGCTCCCTCGTCCCTCATGCTGCCGGCACCTTTCGGGCCCTGGTGATGGCCTGTTCGAGATCGGCGATCAGGTCGTCGGGATCCTCGATCCCCACCGAGAGCCGGATGAAGTCGTCGGTCACGCCCGCCGCCTTCCGCTGCTCGGGCGTCAGCTGCTGATGCGTCGTAGAAGCCGGGTGGATGACCAGGCTCTTCGCGTCGCCGATGTTCGCCAGGTGGCTGAACAGCCGGACGCCCCCGATGAACCGCTCTGCCGCCTCGCGGCCGCCCTTGATGCCGAAGCCGATGATGGCACCGGCGCCGCAAGGGAAGTACCGCCGGGCGCGCTCGTGGTCGGGGTGATCGGGCAGCAACGGGTAGTTCACCCAGGCGACGTCGGGGTGGGCGCTCAGGTACTCCGCGACGCGCCTCGCGTTCGAGGCGTGCGCGGCCATCCGGTAGGGCAGCGTCTCGATTCCCTGCAGGAACAGGAACGCGTTGAACGGAGAGAGGCAGGCCCCGAGGTCGCGCAGCACCTGCACGCGGGCCTTGGTGATGAACGCGGCGCCTCGAACGAGCGCACGGTCGTGGAGGCCGAAGGCGTCCCAGTAGACCAGGCCGTGGTACGACGGGTCGGGCGTCGTGAACTCGGGGAACCGTCCGTTCGCCCAGTTGAAGCGGCCCGAATCAACCACCGCACCGCCGATGGAGGTGCCGTGGCCGCCGAGGAATTTCGTCAGCGAGTAGACGATGAGGTCGGCACCGTGGTCGAACGGCTTGAACAGGTGGGGCGTCACGGTGTTGTCCACCACGAACGGCACGCCGGCCGCGTGGGCCACATCCGCGAGGGCCTCGAAATCGTCCACGTTGTTGCCCGGGTTGCCGATCGACTCGGTGTAGACGAGCCGCGTCCGGTCGTCGATGGCCGATGTCACACGGGCCGCGTCGGAGGTGTCCACGAAGCGGACCTCGATGCCCATGCGCGCGAGCGTGTGGTGGAACAGGTTGACGGTGCCGCCGTAGAGCGACGTGGTCGAGACGATGTTGTCGCCGGCGCGCGCGAGCGTGAGCACCGCGGTGGTGATGGCCGCCTGGCCCGACGCCAGCGCCAGCGCCCCCACCCCGCCCTCCATCCCGGCAAGCCTCCGCTCGAGCACGTCGGTGGTGGGATTGCCGATCCGCGTGTAGATGTAGCCCGGCTTCTCGAGCGAGAAGAGCGCGGCCGCGTGGTCGGCTGATTCGAACACGTAGGACGCGGTCTGGTAGATCGGGACGGCGCAGGCGCCGGTGGCAAGGTCTGGCGTGTGGCCGCCGTGCAGCGCGGTCGTGGCAGGCCCGAACGATCCGTGTCGAGGCATCGATCCATCCTCCTCGGGGCGGCCTCGGCCGGCCACCCGTCGTCTGGGAGCTGCAGGAGTCATCTCGCACCGCCGGCCGCGGCAACCCCGAAAGCGGCGGAGCAGTCGCTCCAGGCCGGAGCGGAAAGGAATTCGTGGTGAAGTCGCGCCGTCGCGGCCGGGAGGTCGGCGTCCGACAGCACGAACGCGATGTGGCGGCTGCCGGGCGCGCGCGAAACCAGGTGAAGGGAAATCCCCGAGAGCGCGGCGAACACGTCTGCGGGCGACCAGCGAGGCGCCACGGCGTGTTCTTCGCCCGGGCCCCTCTCGCGCAGGCCCTCGCCCACGGCGGCCAGCAGCGCCAGCCCGTCGCGGCGGCGAAGGCTCAATCGCCGGCCGATCGCCTTCGTGACGTTCTCGAGCGGCGCACCCGAGCCGGCCACGATCGAGATTCGCGAGTCGGCCAGGGCAGCCAGGTGCACGGGGAGCATGGCTTGCGCGCACTCGCCGAACAACTCGGCGAGGACTCGTTCGCGCGTGCCAGGGGGGCAGTCCACCTCCAGCGCCGCCAGGTCGCGGTGGCAGGCCAGGGCGGCCAGGCCGGGACGCGCGTGGTGATGTCCCGCGATCAGCGTGCCTGGCGCGTCGGGGCGGCTCGAGTTCAGGATGCGAACCGGTATCCCGGCGCTTGCTGCCGGGTCCACCGCGGCCGGGTGCAGCACCTTCGCGCCGAAGTGGGCCAGCTCACCCGCCTCGCCGAAGGTCAGCGCGTCGACCGGGCGCGGCCGGTCGAAGACCCGCGGGTCGGCCGTCAGGAGGCCGTCCACGTCGGTCCAGATCTGGATCTCCTCGGCCTGGAGGCAAGCCCCGATCAACGACGCGCTGAGGTCTGACCCGCCGCGGCCGAGCGTCGTGGTGACGCCGCGGAGCGTGGAGCCGACAAAGCCGCCGACAACCGGGACGTTGCCCCGCTCGAGCGCGGGCAGGATTGACCATCGCAGGCGCTCGGCCGTTGGCCCGAAGAGGGGAGACGCGGCGCCGTGCCGGTCGTCGGTGGCCACGGCCCGCCGCGCGTCGACCCACATCGTCCGCAGGCCGCCATCCTCGAACGCCGATCTCACCAGCAGGCTGCTGGCGAGTTCTCCGACGGCTGCAACCTCGTCGCGCAGGCGGGCCGTCGCGCGGCCCGTGCGTGCCATCCCGCGCAACCTCTGGAACGCACGGGACCAGCAGTCGTCCAGCGCCGAGAGAAGTGCCGCGGGGACCGCCGCCAGGAGGGCGCGGGCGGTGTCGCGGTGCCGCTCGCGCAGCGCGTCCACCACTCCGAGCGCCGTGGCCGAATCCCCGGCCTCGGCGCTGGCAACCGCGGAGAGCAGCGCGTCGGTCACGCCGCCGAGGGCCGACACCACCACGACGCGCGGCCTGCGTTCGCTCGAGACGATCGACCTCACCCTCGCGATCGCCGCGGAGGTCGCCACTGACGACCCGCCGAACTTCATGACGATCACGCGTCACCTCCCTGGCCTGCCAGGCCTCCGGTTGCAAGCGCCGGCTCGCAGGAGGGCGTGCCGGCACCGGGCGGCGGCCCCAGCCAGCCGTCCACCGCCAGCAGCTCCATGTTGAGAAGGGCTGCGCCGGCGGCGCCGCGAACGGTGTTGTGGCCGAGCGCGACGAGCCGGTAGTGCAGCACCGGGCATCGGCGGATGCGGCCGACCGACACCGTCATCCCGTTGCCCCGCGCCAGGTCGAGCCTTGGCTGCGGCCGGTCGTGCCCCGGCACGACCTCGATCGGGGACCTTGGCGCCGAGGGCAGACCGGCCTGCTGCGGCCGGCCCGAGAAGCGCGCGAGCGCTTCGACGAGCGCTTCCTCCGCCGGTGGCCGTTCGAATTCGATGCTGATCGTCTCGGTGTGCCCGTCGGCGACCGGAACGCGCGTGGTGTGCGCGCTCACCGCGACCGGATCGTTCGCCACCGAGTTGCCCTCCAGCGTGCCGAGGATCTTTGCCGTCTCGGTCTGGATCTTTTCCTCCTCGCCGTCGATGAACGGGATGACGTTGCCCAGGACGTCCCACGACGGCAGGCCCGGGTACCCGGCACCCGACACCGCCTGCAGCGTGGTCACCACGACCCGCCGTGGGCGGAACTCGCGGAAGGCCGCGAGCACCATGACAAGGAAGACGGTCGAGCAGTTTGGATTCGTGACGATGGCGCCCTGCCATCGGCGTTGGCGGCGTTGCACGTCGAGGAGCGCGAGGTGGCCGGGGTTCACTTCGGGGACGATCAGCGGAACGTCGGCATCCAGGCGGTGCGGGCGAGCGTTGCTGACGACGATGTGTCCGGCCTCGGCGAACGCCTTCTCGATGTCCAGTGCGGCAGAGGCATCGAGCGCCGAGAAGAGCAGGCGGGGCGCCTGGCCGGGCGTCGCGCGCTGGACGAAAAGATCGTTCACGCTCGCGGGCCGCGGCTCATTCAGCAGCCAGGGAAGGTCGCCGTAGCGGGAGCCGGCGGAGCGTTCGCTCGCCCCGAGCCAGCACGTCCTGAACCAGGGGTGCCCCTCGAGACGCCGCACGATCTGCTGCCCCACGAGGCCGGTCGCCCCGAGCACGCCGACGTCCCAACACTGGCCCGGTTCCACCTGGTGTGTCTCCTCGCACGCAAAAAAAGACCCGCCGACCGGCTGTTGCCAATCGGCGGGTTTGCTCGGCCTCGGCCCGTTCGCGCCCGGCGGCTACCCGGGCACGGCTCCCCCACCGATGCTGTAGCTGCGCATCGACATCAGCCGCGGGGCACCGGTGGGGGAAAGGAGGTTCGTCACTCTGGGAACGGATTCTAGGGCCGGAGGGGAGGGGCTGTCAAGAAGAAATATCAACGTATGTCAATTTGTGTATGTAACGTTCCGACGCCGCATCCGGGCTTGGCGCTTTGCGGCCCCAGCGACGGGTTGGCACGGCCCCGGGTGATGTGGTCAGATCTGGGCGTGGAACTGACGCCGGCCCTTTACCGCCTGCTCGGAGACCAGGCCCGCCTCCGCCTCCTCAGGGTGCTCGCCCGCGAGCGCCTCAACGTCACGGAGCTGACCGCCGTGCTTGGCGTCGCGCAGTCGGGGGTCTCGCGGCACCTTGGGCTGCTCAAGGAGGCCGGGCTGGTGGCCGAGGAGCGCGCGGGCGGGTTTGCCTACTACCGCGTGGCGCCGCGCGACGGCAGCGAGGCGGCGGATGCGCTCTGGAACCTCCTCGATGCCCACTTCGCCATCATCGCGGCGGGACCAACGGGGCGCGAAGACGAGGCGCGGCTGCAGGAGGTGCTGCGGCTGCGGCAGGAGAATTTCGAGGAGCACAGCGGCGGCGAGGGACGGCAGCTGGTGCCCGGCCGCAGCTGGGCGGCATGGGCGCGGGCGCTCGGCCTGCTGATGCCGCCGCTGACGGTCGCCGACCTGGGATGCGGCGAGGGCTATCTCACCATCGAGGTGGCGCGATGGGCGCGCCGCGTGATCGCCGTGGACCGTTCGGAAGCCGTCCTGCAGTCGGCCCGTGAGCTGGCGGCGCGCCACGGCATGAAGAACATCACGTGGAAGCGCGGCGAGATCGAGGCGCTGCCGTTGCCGGACGCTCGCGTGGACCTGGCGCTGCTCTCGCAGGCGCTGCACCACGCTTCCGACCCGGCGGTGGCGCTGGCCGAGGCGTCGCGCGTGCTGGTTCCCGGCGGCAGGGCGCTCGTTCTCGATCTTCGGCGCCACGAGCAGCACTGGGTGCGCGACCGGCTCGACGACCGGTGGCTCGGCTTCGAGGATCGCGCGCTCGGCGCCGCGATGCGCAAGGCGGGGTTCACCGACGTGCGCCAGCAGGTCGGCGCCCGCCGGAAGGGCGATCCCTTCACGGTCATCGTGGCATGCGGAACGAAACCTGGAGCCGCGACCGCGGCCAGGCATCGGCGCTGATCGGGGGACGCGACCGGGTCACCGCGAGCGGATCATGCCTGGCGGCAGCAGTCACGTTCGACCGGCGGGGGAGGGACTTCGAAGGGGTCGGCGGGCAGGATGCGGGCGTCGAGCCACTCTTCCGCGGGACGCGAACGGCTGCGCCACCACAACACCGTGAACGGGACGGCGGCGCCGGCGACGGCAAGCAGCGTGGCGAGCAGTTCGCGGCCGGCGTGACCGGCGAACCCGATCCACCCCAGCGCGAGGCCGCCGCACAGGCCGAGCAAGGGAAGACCATACGCCCACATCCCCGCCGAGAGAACACGGCTGCCGCTCACCGCCACGCGCACCTGGTCGCCCGGGCGGAGACTCCTCGCGCCAGCGCCCGAGCCCCGGGCGACCGGCACGAGCGCCAGCAGGCTCCGGCGCTCGGCATCTTCAGGACTGCAGATGGCGCGGGCCCCGCACTCCTCGCAGCCCGCTCCCGCCGACAGCACGACCCGGGCACGCAGCGGCGGCCCAGTGAGGATCTCGAGGATCATTCCTCTCTCGATCTGTGTCTCGACCTCGCCACGCATGGCTTTCCCCATCGCTCAACACGTCACAGGGCTGCTTCGCCCTGCGTCGCGCCCGTGCCGCTGGCGGTGCCGGCCTCGCGGGCCGGCTCTGGCGGGCGGAGGAACCCGATTGCCTTCGTGCTGCACCGCTCGATGGGGATGATGCCCGGGTCGAGGCGCGCGTAGTCGATGACGGCGAGGTTGTCCTTCATCGAGATGGCGCCGTTCGACTTCTTCGCGCAGATCGCGCACCCGATGCAGGCCACCGCGCAGACCTTGCGGGCCGTCCTGGGATCGTCCCGGTTCCGGCAGAAGACGAACAGCTCGTGGGTCTCGGGGTGCAGCTCGATGATGTCGCGCGGGCACGCCTTCACGCAGGCGCCGCACCCGGTGCAGAGCACGTCCATCACCTGCGGAAGGCCCTGCTCGTCCATGAAGATCGCGTCGAACTGGCACGCCTCGACGCAGTCGCCGCCGCCCAGGCACCCGTACAGGCACGCCTTGTCGCCGCCGCTCACCAGCGCCTTGGCGCTGCAGGAGGCGGGCCCGGCGTAGCTGGCCTTGACCTGCGCCAGGCCGTTGCCGCCGCGGCAGTGCACGCGCGCCACCAGCCTGATGGAGTCGCCGGCCTCGACACCGAGGATTCGCGCGATCTCGGCGGCGACGTCCGGTCCTCCCACCGGGCACCCGTTCACGTCCTTCTCGCCCGCCACGACCTTGACGGCGAAATCCTGGCATCCCGCGAGGCCGCACCCGCCGCAATTCGCACCGGGGAGCACGCCGAGCACCTCGCCGATCCGCTCGTCTTCCTCCACGCGCAGCTTGCGGTCCGCGAACGCCAGCCCGCCGGCCAGCAGCGCACCCAGCCCGCTCATCGTCAGCAGGGCGGGGATGAGGGTTGGTTCCATTCAAGGCCTCCCGCCGGAAACACGCGCGTGCCACCCGTCGCTGGTTGTGACGCGCCCCTGCGCGTCCACCAGCAGGACATCGAGTTCCGGGTGTTGCCGGGCCAGCGCCATCGCCCGTTCCGGTCCCATCACGAACAGCGCCGTTGCCCAGATGTCCGCTTCGGCGCAATTCGGCGCCACCACCGAGACGCTCTGCACCTCGAGCGCCGGCATCCCGGTCGCCGGCGTCAGCAGGTGGTGGAAGCGTTGCCCATCCACGACGAACGCGTTCTCGTAGTCGCCCGACGTGGCAATCGCCCGCCCCTCGTCGAGACGAACGCTCGTCAGCAGGGCGCCGCGGTTGCGCGGATGCTGAACGCCAGCCGTCCAGCCGCTGCCGAGAACGCCCACTTCGCCGCCCGCGTTGACCAGGGCCCGGGTCACCCCGCGCGCCTTCAGCACCGCGAGGGCCCTGTCTACAGCGTACCCCTTTGCCACCGCTCCGAACGAGTATTCAGCGAGCGGGCCGGTTGCCTTCCTGGTCCGCCGCGCCTCGCGGACGGCTCGTATCTCAGCATCTGAAGGCTGCCTGGGGGTGCCCTCCAACCCCCACAGGTCAACCCAGTCGCGGATGCGCAGGTCGAGGGCGCCATCGCTCTCGGACTCGAGCCGGCGTCCAAGCGCGAGCAGGCGCTCCACCTCCGCCGACTCTTCCTGGTTTACCGGGCCGCCCCCTGGCTTGGCCGGCGAGAAGACCCGCTCGACGCGGGACATCTCTTCGAAGGCGGCGTCCACGGCCCGCTCGTCAATGGCGCCCTCGGGTGCCGGCAGCCGGATCTCGACGAGGGTCCCCATCAACGGGCGGGTCCTCGTGGCCAGCGCCTCGGGCCGTTCGGGCGTTCCCCGAAGCGCGCGTCCCACGGCAAACCCGGCGAGGGCCAGCACCACCAGGATGGCCGCGGCCCGCCAGCCCGTCCTGGGCACCGCTTACACCTCCAGCGACACCAGCAGGCCGGCCGGCGCGCAGACGAGGCGTTCGCCGGCAAGGCTCACGCGCCCCTGCCGCACGCAGTGCTGGTGGCGGCATCCCGCATCCACGACCGCGACGGTCCCTTCGTGCGACGCCACCACGAGGCGATGCCCGTTGCGTCCCACGAAGATCCGTTCACCCCCGCGATCGAGGTCGAGCGTGGCAAGGATCGTCCCGGCGCCTCGTACCACGGCCCTGCGTGCCGCCTGCCGATCGCCTTGCCCCAGGCGCAGCCATCGCGTGCCGGGGCGGCCCGCCCATTCGGCGCGCAACG
>JARKSS010000336.1 GCA_029974175.1 Vicinamibacterales bacterium | reverse complement strand
GGGGCCGAGCGTGGCGATGAGGTCCTGCGAAAGACTCGCCTTCATCGGTCCTCCCGAGGATGTTCTGGGGATGCAGGAAAGCGCCGGGGATGCACCGGGGATGCAAATCCCTTGAATCGGCTGCATCCCCGGTGAACCAGTGTGAACACAAGAGCTACTGTAAGCCTTTGTGAACACAAGCGCAAGCGGTATTTGCAGAGTCAGGCGTGTTCAGCGGTGTTCACGGTCGAAGGCGGTTCGGGACCGAGGGGTCGGAGGTTCAAATCCTCTCGCCCCGACCAACAAGACTCGGTCGAGATGGCCTTCAATTGACCTCATGGTCGGTTGAAGGCCGTTTTTGTTGGTGTTCTCGCCGCTCATCCTACGTTCCGCAGACCTACCAAAGAAGCACCCGGACCTTCCAAGGAGCGCCAATTCTCCGGATCTAGTGCGTCAGCCCGTAGATGACGTAGTTCACGCCGAACTTGAACGCCTCGTTGGTGGGATCCACCGCGTAGAAGCCGCGGCCCGAGTGCTCCATGTAGTCGCCGATGTCCATGTTGTAGTTGATGACGACCATCAGGCGCTTCGAGGCGTCGTTGTCCTCGTGGATGCCGTAGAACTCGCCCATCAGGCCGCTCTCGCCAAGCCGGCCTGGGTAGGGGACCTCGAGCGACTCGATCGAGAAGAACGACTGGAAGACAGGGTGGTTCAAAGGCAGGCGGTCGATCCGCGCGTTCGGCAGCACCTTCCGCATCGCCGCCTCGAAGACCTGCCATTCGCGCTCGAAGTGGAAGTCGTCCACGATCAGGAACCCGCCCTTCGCGAGGTAGGTGCGCAGCCCCTGCGCCTCGCTGTCGGTCGGATACCAGTAGCCCGGCTCCGACAGGTAGGCGATGGGGAACTTCATCAGCTCGGGGTCGTCCATCCGCAGGATGCCGCTGCCGTCCTGGCGCGGGTGGACGTACGTCAGGTCGTTCAGGATGAGCGTGAAGTTCTGCTCCATGTCCGGGTAGTCGTACGACCACCCTCCGTAGTGCGGGTACCACAGGCGCACGATCGTGAACCGCCCGTCATACGGCACCGCGGTCGCAGGTGGAACCTGGTCGAACCAGAAGCGCCGCCGCTGCGCGTGAAGCGTCACGGCGAGCAGCAGCGCCACGAACAGGACGAGCCCGAGGCGGCGGAGAGGACGACCTGGAGAAAGCATGGGGGCACCAAGACCTACTCTAGAAGCGAAAACGGAGCGGTGAAAGGAAAAAAGGGGCGGCCTGCTGTCTGCGGCCCTCCTTGAAGCCGATGGTTACCCGCATCTCCACGTCGATCGGGATGCAGTTCAGGTAGGTTGGGGCTGAACTCCCACTGCCGCATCGCGTCGATCGCCAGGCGCTCGAGGTCCCGGTGGGGAGGCGAGACGACGGTCACCTCGTGCACACGGCCGTCGGCTCCGATGACCGCATCCAGACCGTCAATCGCCGCCGGAGGGCCGCCGAGCCGCGCGAGAAAGCTAGCAACACAGATTGCAGGGCGGAAGAGAGGTGGGCGGGAAGAGGTCACAGCCGAAGGCGGCAGGACCTGGCGTCTCGGCTCAGGCCCCCCCGGCGGCTGGCGGAAGCAGGGTGCGCAACGTGAAACGGCCTCCCTCGGTGCGGACCTCGTACACGGCGATGTCGTTGAAACCCGGGCGCAGGTGCTCCGGTCGCACCATTGCCGACCACGTCCCCTCGTCGCGTGACACCAGGGTGACCACGCGGGAGGTGGCGAGGATGGTGCCGTTCACGGCCACGGCGAGCACCTCGCGGTCGAGACTTCCCTGCAGGGCCCGGATCGTGCCGCTGATCAGCGCGGGCACGAAGGTGCCGTTCGGATCGACCGCCATGTACAGGCCCGGTCGATCAACGTGAACCTCGAGGGCGATCTGCGGTACGACCTCGAAGTCGGCAACACTCCGCCCAACCAGCTCGGCCGAGTAGTTCGCACGGGGACTCCACGCGGGCCCTGGCCCGAAAAGCGCGATCTTCCGGCGCGCCGACTCGAGCGCTGCCGCCGCGATCCGCGCCGGCTCGGTCCGGTGGTGCTGCGTCGCCCCGTTGAAGTACATCCGCAGGTCCGTCTTCGGCGCGGTGTCGGCCAGCAGCGACTGCCCGTCCCGCTGCCCGGACCGCCCGATTCGCAGGACGTCCATGATGGTCGGGAGGATGTCGATGGTTTCGGCCGGCCGATCCGAGACACGCCCCTCGCGCTGCCCGGGCAGCTTGACGAACAGCGGCACGTTCATGATGTCAGCGAAGTTGCGGCGATCGGGCTTCTTGTAGTACCCGCCCGGCTGGAAGCTCGCCCCGTGATCGGAGGCGACAATCACCAGGGCGCGGTCGAACTCGCCGCTGCGCTTCAGCTGATCGAACAGCAGGCCGAGAAACCGGTCGGCGGCGCCGACCTGCAGCAGGTGCTTCTGGTAGTTGACGGCGACCTGCCAATCGTCCGTGACCCACCGCTCGTCGCGCTGCAAACCGGGGAGGTGGCGGAACGTGGTCGCAGTCTGCCCGGAGGGAAGGTAGATGAACGGTTCGTGCGGCAGCAGCACGTGGGCGAAGTAGAGCGTCGGACGTCCTGCGTCGGGCTTGATCGTATCGATCCACGTGTACGGGTGCCGATCCTCGCGGTTCGAGGCCCTGAAACGATCCTGCGCGTACTGGTGCCAGAACCCGCGCCAGTCGTGGCGCACTTCCGGAAGGGAGCTCGCGAGGTCGGCGGGCAGGAGCCGGTGCAGGTACGCCACGGACGCATCCAGGCTGGCCGCGCCCAGGCGCCGGGCAAGCGGGGTCGAATCTGGGCACAGCGCGGGCGGACACAGCCGCGTCATCGGCTCGTGCACGTGCAACGCGTAGGCGGGCGCCAGGCCGGTGAACAGGTTGTCCGGATGTGAAAAGGCGTTCGGCGTCTCACCCCGACGCGGGTAGCGTCCGGTGAGGATGGCCGGGATCGCCATCTCTGTCCGGTCGGCCACGCTGGTGGCAAGGCGATACCAGGTCGCGGTGTCGGCCAGGGCGGCAAAGTTGGGGTAGGCCGCGCGATCGAGGCCGCCATCCTCGTCCATCAGCGAGACGAGCGGCAGCTGATCGAACACCACGAGGACGACGGGCACGTTCACCGGGGTCTCATGGCTGACGAAGACGCTGTCCGCGGGCCGGAGCAGCCTGGAGGAGGGCGACTTGACGACGAAGAGCAGCGGTGCCAGCAGGAACGCGGGAACCAGCAGGGCCACGAACAACCGGACGCTCGGCGACCGCCGGCAGCCTGCCTCCACGCCCAGGCCGGCTGCCACCGCGGCGAGCGCCAGCACCCAACCCGGCGCCGGGAGGTGGCGAATGGCCTGCAGCACGACCGCCGCGGCCAGCAGCGCGCGCAGCGCTCCGACGCTCCACGACGCGGTCCACCCGCCGAGCCGTCCTGCAACCCAGGCGAGCAGGACGAAGAGGAGCGGCACGGCCACCGACACGAGTGCCACGAACGCCCACAAATCGCGGCCTTCGAGCCTCTGGGCCACGAAGAACTCAGGGCTTCGCCCCAGCATGTCGAGCAGCGGGTAGGAGACCGCCAGGGCGAACAGCGCGAGAATGTGTACGAGCGCGACGCGGCGGCCGGGGGCCGGGCTCATCGCGACAACCCCTTGCGCAAGGGCAGCAAGCGGTACAGGCGCGCGGGCACGCCTCCCAGCAGCCGGTTCATGCCGCGCAGCAGCGGCGATCTCGCGCGCGGGTCGAGCGCACCGAGGGGTGACCGGCGCCGCTGCTCGAGAAACCGCTGAACGACAGGGCACCCGAGGCTTGACAGGCAATACGGGCTCAGCTCGCCCCGCACCAGGTATCGACGGATCTCCTGCAGGGCGGGGGAGTTCCACGCCGTCTTCCACTCGGCCATCGGTGCGATGGGTGTCGAGCCGTAACAGCAGGGGAGAATGCCGCGCCGCAGGATGTAGTAGCTCTCCCAGGGCTCGCGGCACAGGGGTTCGTTCGGATAGCCGAGCAGGTCGGTCGCACTCACGCCTTCTTCCTTCCCCATCCTCAGAGGGTCGCGGCGGGCCGGAACCGCGACGCCTCGGCCAGGCCGAAGTCGAACTGGCTGACGACGTTCACTTCGTAGCGGGCGGCGTACCGCTCGCACGCGGCAAACACAGGCTCGAGTGCCGTGGGCGTCATCAGCTCGCGCTCGTAGTCGAACCGGTAGCCACCGCGCTCGCGCACGATGCCGGGATGTTCGAGATGGAGCAGCGGCCGCAAGACCAGCGCGTCGGCTTCGACCATCCGGCACAGGCGGAAATAGGCCTCGAGATCGTCGAGGTTGACCGGCATCGGCATGAACACCATGTTCAGCCGCGGCCAGCCCCCTCCGGCCCGGCGGGCATCGCGGAGACAAAGGAGGCCGGCGAGTACTCCATCCCACCGGTCGTTCCGCAGGCGCGCGTACGTGGCGCGGCTCGCCGCGTCCAGCGAGACGTACAGGTGAACGCGGCGCCCGGCCAGCAGGCCCACGGTTCGCGGCGTGAACGCCTGGCCGTTGGTGGACAGTTCCAGGACCTTGCCGTGCGAGGCGGCCAGGTCGAGCACCCGATCGAGACGGGGGTGCAGGAGCGGCTCGCCGAACGAGCAGTTGACCAGCAGCCTTGCCCCCTGGAACAGGCCGCCGTAGCCCGCGAGCGTCCGATCGTCAACCGTCTCGTCCACCGCCTCGCCCTCGAGCGCCTTCATCGGCTCCCAGAGACAGTACACGCAGGAAGGCTTGATGTTGCAGCGGCCGTAGAGATCGATGCCGAGTGTCTGCGGGAACGACTCGAGCACGGTGGCGCCACGCTGCATCTCGCGCTGGTTCTGCACCGCGTTCGAGGCCAGGAACACCTCGCGCTCGTGGCGCCGCTCGTCGTCGTGGAGGGTGACCGCACCGACGCGGATGCCCAGCTCGCGCGGGTCGCCGGGATGGCTCGAGGCCGGCGTCAGCACGTTGACCCGCAGGGTGATTTCGAGATCCCCGCCTGGCTCGGGCAGCGCCACGCTGTAGGTGTGCCAGCCCTTGGCGAGATCGAGGCGGACCAGCTCGTGCCCCGCCGCGCTCAGGGTGACCTGCTGCGCGAGATTGCGGAACGCCGAGAAGAGCGGCAGCGAGCAGAAGCGGCGGCGGCGCCGCACGTGGTCGGGCAGGAGCAGCACCGCCTCACGCCGCGTCCACCTGAAGACCCCGCGCTCGTCCCGCTCCTCGCCGTTCCAGCCGTCACCGACGGCCGGCACGCCGCAGCACACCTCGTCGCCGTTCTGTGGTGCTGCAGCGCAAACGGCCTCGACCTGCGCCGCCTGGTAGAAGGACGTGACCTGGGCGTGCCGCCGGGGATCGTGGTGAGCCTCGATGGGCCCGACGCGCACGCCGAGCGCGCGAGGGTCGCCGGGGTGGGCCTCGGGAGGGCAGAGGGCATTCAGCCGCAAGACAAGCCGCGCAGACGCCGGCTCGCCTGCCGCCGCCGGCCTCGCCTCATCCGGCACGTCCACGTCGTACAGGTGCCAGCCGCGACGCAGAGGGATCTCGGCCAGCAGGCGCCCGTCCCGCCAGATTCCCAGGACCTGCTCACCGCTGCCAGTCTCGGCGGCAATCGGCAGACTGAGGAACCGCGTGCCGGGCCGGGCGAGCGCCGGCACCAGCACGCTCGCCTCGCGGCCCATCCAGCAAAACGGGAAGTACTCGTGCGTCTCACGCTCGTACCATCCCTCGAGTTCCAGCGACGAGTCGAGCGCATCCTCGTCGAAGGCATCCAGGCTCTTCACCATCATTCCGAGCACGCGGACGTCGCCAGGCGCCGAAAAGGTGCGGTCGAGCTGCAGCTCGACGTCGAAGTCGCACCCCTCGCCCAGCGGAAACGTCAGGTACCCGGGCTGCTCTGACACCCGGGCCGAGCCGGCCTCGCGCCCGTTCACCGCGACCGTCAGCGACGGCAGCGACGGCGCGGCGCCCCAAACCCCACACGTCAGGCGCAGCCACACCGACCGGCACGGCGCCGCGGCAGTGACCCTGACCCGCGCCCGGGGGCCGCTCCATCGAAACGGCCGGCCATTCTCGTGCTCGACGGGGTACCAACCGTCTTCATAGGTGATGTTGAAGGTCGTCTGCATTCCGGACGGGTCATTCTAACAGCTGGAGTGAGAGCGCGAGCGCGGCAGCGCCTGACACACAAGCGAGACGCCGTGCCGCTGGGACAGCTCAGTGGGTCGCTCGAGCTGTCGGAGGCCACGGCGACAGGTGTATCGTCTCAATGATGGTGCGGTTCGCGGTGGTGATGGCGCTCGTGCTCGTCCCGGCTGCGTCCGGGGCCCTGGCTCAACCGCCGGCGGAGGGGCAGGGCGGTGTCGCGCCGGCGCAAGGGTCCGAAAGCCTGGAGGAAATCATCGACCGCCTGCCGATCTCACTCGAGGCGATTCGGAACGGCCTCGAGCGCGCACCCGAGGCCCCGCCCGCCCTGCGCATCGGACAGCTTCCCACCTTCCGGGTGACCATCTACGGGCAGCGCCGACAGCTGCTGCCCGACTTCCAGGAGACGCTGCGGCAGCCGTGGCAGGCGCCGATCCCCGGCGGCATCCACAACAAGGAAGTGCTCGACATGCTCACCCCGCCGCAGGCGCGGAGCTTCGGCGCGTTCACCAACGGCGACCTCGCCGAGGTAGCCGGCACGGCGCTGGCGAGCGCCCTGGCGGCGCGGGCGCTCTACAACGGGTACACGGCCGTCAAGGGAGCGTTGCACAGCTGGCAGGAGGAACGCATTCGCCGGGAGGTGGAGGCCGAGCTCGAAGCCTTCAAACGCGCCAACGGGATCGTCGATCCCGTCCCGCGGCCGGGAGCGGCGCCGAAGCCGCCAGATCCAGTCAAAGAAAGAGAACAAGAAGAAAGGGACGACTCACGCGCCGTCGAGGGGAGCGTGGGCGATCAGGCCGCCAGCGTGGGGCCAACCAGCTTGACGATGGCCGCGTGCAGGCGGTCGGGCGCGCAGGGCTTCAGGAGAACGGTGTCGCACCCGGCGTTGCGCGCCAGCTTCAGGTGCTCGATGTCGCTGTCGCCGGTGAGCGCGATGATGGGCGTCGAACGCGTCTGCGGCCGGTTCTTCAACAGGCGGACTGCCTCCCACCCGTCGAGCTTGGGCATCCGCAGGTCCATGACGATGGCGTCGTGACGGCCCTTGATCGCCTTGTCGAACGCCTCGAACCCCTGGCTGGCTTGCTCGACCTGGCAGCCGGCACCGGCCAGGTACAGCGCATACATCTCGCGTATCTCGGCACTGTCATCGACGAGGAGCACGCGAATTTGACGGTCGGCTGGCGCCATGCACGCAGATCCTCCCGGGGGTCACCGGGCGTAGATCCAGCTTTTATTCGATGGGCGTGCCAAGTCGCGGAGGCGCAGGATCCTCGGTCGCACGCCGGATCGCGCGGGTTTTCGCGACCGACCTGCTCCAAATTTACCGGAATTCCGGCAGTGTCTCCGGCACACCTGACGGCAATTCGCCACTTGGCAGACCACGCGCCAAGGCTTCTGGGCGGATCCCGGCGCAACTATGCGGATCGCAGCCGCTGCTCACTTGGCACCGCGGTTGCGTCAAGAAAGGGCAAGGCCCGCTGGTTGTGAGGGTGCTTACGGATGGGGGCCCGTAAGTGCTCGAAGCAGCTGGCGGGCGTTTTCGCGTACGGGCGTCAGCGAGCGGCCAGAATCTGCCGCACCTCGTCGACGACGCGGCCGCTGGGGCAGGGCTTGGTCAGGACGGCGTGGCAGCCGGCCGCCACCGCCATCTTCTGGACGTCTTCCTGGGCACCGGTCACCGCCACGATCGGGATCTCCCGCGTCGTCGGGTTCTTCTTCAGCCAGGACACCACCTCCCAGCCATCGAGCCTGGGCATCAGCAGGTCCATCAGGATCACTTGGGGCTTCAGCTTGTAGCCCTTGTCCACGGCCTCGAACCCGTCGGCCGCCTCCTCGACGCGAAACCCGGCGGCCTTCAGTGCGTAAGAATAGAGGTTCCGGCCGTCCGGGTCGTCGTCCACGATCAAGACGAGCGGGGAAGAATCAGTGGGGTCCATGATGGTCCTACTGTGGCCCGCCCGGCCCGGCCGAGTCAACTGCGGGTATAATCCGCCGGTCCCGCCGGGAGACCGGCCGCGTGGGTGTACCGATGATCGTGGCCCGCAAACTGACCCTCTCGGGGCGCGTGCAGCGTGTCGGGTTCCGCTGGTTCGCCGTGGAGGCCGCCGAGCGCGAGGGCGTCGCCGGGTGGGTGGCCAACACCAATGACGGCCGGGTCGAGATCCTCGTCGAGGGCGAAGCCGAGGCGGTCGAGCGCTTCGAGCGCGCCGTGCGGCGGGGGCCCATCGCGGCCCGCGTTGACGAGGTCGAGACCGAAGTGAGGCCGCCCAGCGGTCGGGTGGCGGGGTTCGTGGTACGGCGGTGAAACGGCGCGAGGCCCCGGCCTCCCGCCGGCGGCAGGAGTTCATGGACACCCTCAAGGCACACATCCGTTCCATCCCCGACTTTCCGAAGGCGGGCATCCTCTTCTACGACATCACGACGCTGCTCCGCGACCCGCAGGGGTTTCGTGCGGCGCTCGACGCGCTCGCGCTGCCGTACCTCGACCAGGGAATCTCGGTCGTGGTCGGGATCGAGAGCCGCGGGTTCATCCTTGGCGGGGCGCTGGCCGACCGCCTGGGCGCCGGGTTCTGCCCGGTGCGCAAGCCAGGCAAGCTGCCGGCCCGGACGATCAGCGAATCGTTCCAGCTCGAGTACGGGACCGATCGCCTCGAGCTACACGAGGACGCGATCGAGCGCGGGCAGCGGGTGCTGATCGTGGACGACGTGCTGGCAACCGGCGGGACGGCGGCGGCGACCGTGCGGCTGGTGCGGCGGCTGGGAGGCGAACTGCACGGGCTCGCGTTCCTGATCGAGCTGCTGGCGCTCGACGGCCGGTCCCGTCTCGCGGGCGAACGCGTCACCTCGGTGCTGAAGTACTAATGCTAGAATAGCTGGTTCGCTGTGTT
>JARKSS010000327.1 GCA_029974175.1 Vicinamibacterales bacterium | reverse complement strand
GCTGCGTCATCTCGCGGCCGAGGGAATCGTGCTCGCTGCTGTCAGGTCGGCCGAGCGTCGGGCGCAGCGCGGCGAGGAGGCGCTGGCCTCGAGCTGGGTGAGCGCCCCGTCGGGTGGTTCCCGGGCCAGCCGTACCCGTTGACCTGCCCATCGAACAGCGCATCGCCCAGGCGGTGGCCGAACTCGGCGAGCCGACCGTGGTGCTGCGCGCCCTGTCGCTCATCGCGGGCAACAACGAGGGCGAGGACTTCCTGCTCGTGGTCGGCGGCGAGCACGCCCGCGGCATCCTCGACGGGGCTCCGGTGCTCTACTGGCCCGAGCTCTGGGGCACGCGCGCCCTGCTCTACGTCTGGAACGACAGCGCCGTCATCGCCGTGACCGCAGCGCTGCACAATCAGGCGTGGCGGGTACGCGAGATGGCTGCGCGGGTCGCCGCGGCCCGCGGTCTCGACGTGGCCCCGATACTGGTCGGGATGCTCGGCGACGAGACCCCGCGGGTGCGTGCAGCAGCGGCCAGGGCCCTCGGGGCTCTGGGTACGGCCGAGACGGTGGACGACATCCGCCCGTTGCTCAAGGACCCCGAGATCGACGTGCGTCGTGGCGCACAGCAGGGAATCGACGCGATCAGGTCGCGCTTCCCCGGCTGATTCCGCTAGAGGCTACTCGGGCTTCTTGTCGAAGTCCTCGGGGTGCAGCACGAGCTCCTGAACCGTGTCGTCATCCATCAGTTGGGCGTTGCGCTTCTTGCGCGCCTTGATGCTCGACTGGATGTAGTGGTACACCGTGGGGATCACGGCCAGAGCGACGGCGCCCAGCAGGATCAGGTCGATGTACTTGGTCACGAAGTCGCTCAGCGGCGGGATGTAGCCCAGGAGGTAGCCGGCGAAGGTGAGACCGGAGCCCCACAGCAGGGCGCCGGCCGCGTTGTAGAGCGAGTACTTGCGGTAGTTCATGTGGCCGACGCCCGCCGCGACCGGAGCGAACGTGCGCACGATAGGCACGAAGCGGGCAACGATGACGGCCAGGCCGCCGAAGCGCTCGAAGAAGCCGTTGGTGCGCCTGACGTTCTCGATGCTGAAGAAGCCGGACTCCTTGCGCTCGAAGATTCTCGGGCCCGCCTTATGACCGATCAGGTAGCCGACTTCACCGCCGAGGAACGCGGCGAGGCTGATCGCCAGACAAACCCAGAGGATCCAGATGTCGATGACACCCTGGAAGGTGAGCAGGCCCGTGATGATCAGAAGCGTGTCGCCGGGGAAGAGGAATCCGAACAACAGCCCCGTCTCGGCGAAGACGATGAGGCACACGCCCAGCAGCGCGAAGGCACCGAAGCCCGCGATGAGATTCTCAGGATCGAGCCAGGGGATGAGGGCGGCAGG
>JARKSS010000326.1 GCA_029974175.1 Vicinamibacterales bacterium | reverse complement strand
CCGTCGCTGTCTGAAGCCTGACCGCCGGTCACCCTTGGGGTCAGCCTGCCAGGCGCAGCTCGGTCTGTGGCGTCGAGAGGAACTCGGCGCCCTCCGGGGTAACGACGACCATCTCCTCGATCGTCACGACGCCATGCCCCTCGACCGTGAGGCGCGGCTCGAGGGTGAACACCATGCCCCCCTCGATCGGCACGAGCGGCCGGCGGCCGTACTTCTCCCACATCGGGCCAAGCAGCGCGGTGCCGTCGTGGGCGAAGCGGCCGACCTGGTGGCCGAGGGCGTGCGGGAACTCGTCGTACCCGGCCGCGGTCACCGTTTCGCGCGCCACCCGGTCCACGTCCCGGCCGAGGGCGCCCGGCCGCAGCGCGCGCCGTGCCGCCTCGATCGCGCGCACGATCGTCCGGAAGCCGCGGGCGACCGCCTCGGGCGCCTCGGTCTCCCCCTCGCGCCGCACGTAGAAGGTGCGCTGCAGGTCGGCGCAGTAGTTCTCGAACTTCACGCCGAAGTCCATGTTGACGATGTGGCCGCGGGCGATGGCGCGAGCGGTCGGGCCGTAGTGGGCGCCGGCCGTGTCGGGGCCGGTGAAGACCGCCGGACAGGTGCCCTCTTCCCACGCGGGCGCAAGCCCGCGCACGGTGCGCAGCCGGGTGACGAGCTCGGCGACATCCTGCTCGGTGCGGCCGGGAGCGAGGAAGCGGCCCACTTCGTCGAAGATCGTCTCGGTTTCGCGGATCGCGCGCCGGATGCGGCCCAGCTCGCCGGGCGTCTTCCTCGCGCGCAGCGCGGCCACGAGGCGCTCGGACGAGACCAGCCGGTCTTCGTACCCGATCTCCGCGAGCAGCCGGCGAAGCGTCAGGTACATCCCGTGGGTCAGCCCGTCGCAGACCTCGCTGTCCTCGGAGTAGTTGATCCCGATGGCCGGGGGATCCAGCTCGCGCAGCGCGGCGAGGAGCGGCGCCTTGTAGCCTTCCACGTACCCTTCGACCCGTGCGTAGGCACCGGTCTCCTCGATCGCCTTCTTGTCGTAGAGCCCGACGATCGCGACGGCCCGGCCGCTGGGGGGGACGAGGAAGGCGCTGTGCCAGGTGAGGTGGCCGGGCGCGAGGAACGGCATCACGGGATCGGGCAGGATGCCGGTCTCGCGCACGAAGGTGAGCCAGCAGGGAAAGTCGAACTCGCGCAGCAAAGCGGCCGCCTGGGCGATCTTTTCCCGGATCAAAGACATGGACACCCGCCTCCGCTAGACGCTCGCTTCGCTCGCAGCTACGGCGGTCAGGCCGCAGCTACGGCGGGGCGGGCCTCCAGCACCTTCTGCACCTCCGGCACCTTCGGCGCCAGCACCTCCGGCACCACCGGCACCTTCGGCACCTCACGTATTCCAGTTCCCCCGCTCCCCGTGCATCGCAACAATCCGGCGGTACCGGTCGAGGCCGTTCCGGTAGTTGAACGCCGCGAGGCGCTCGGCCTCATCGGGGCGGCCCTCGCCGATGGCACGCAGGATTGCCAGGTGCTCGTCGAGCGATTCCTCGACGCTGCCGGTGAGGAGCAGGGCCTCCGTGTAGACGCGCACGTACCGCTCGCGGCGGGCGTGCAGGGCATCGAGCTTGGCTTTCAGGCGCGGGCCGGCCGCCGCCTCCTCGTAGCACCGGTGGAAGCGCATGTCCAGGTCCTGCGCCGCGCGGATGGCGGTCACGTCGGGGGTGGACAGCTCGCGCTGGCGGGCGTTCAGCGCCCCGCCGGTCCGCACGACGGCCGCCCGCGCCGCCGCGGGCCGTTCGGCGGCGAGGCGTGCCGCCACGCCGTCGAGGGCCCCGACCATCAGGAACAGCTCGCGCATGTCGTCCGAGGTCAGCGGCGCGACGGCCATCCGGCCCGACCGGTGAGGCGACGCCGTGACCAGCCCTTCCTGTTCGAGGCGCAGCAGCGCCGCGCGCACCGGCGTGCGGCTGATGCCGAGCCGCTTGCAGAGATCCAGCTCGGTCAGCGGGGCGCCGGGAGCAAGGCGCAGTGTGACGATGCTCTCGCGGAGCCGGGCGTAAGCCGTGTCGGCGAGCCGCCGCAGGCGGGCGGACGTACGGTGGGTTCCACCCGGCTTGCGGGGGCGGGCGGCGGGCATAGGGGGCCTATTCTACAACCGGTTCGAACGCCGCGCGACCCGGGCCGGCAGGCGCCGTCCCGGCCTAGAACTGCCGCTGTTCCGTGCGCGCGATGATTTCCTCCTGCAGCTCCTTCGTCAGGTCGCAGAAGTAATCGCTGTAGCCGGCCACCCGGACAATCAGGTCGCGGTACTTCTCCGGGTCCTTCTGCGCGGCGCGCAGCGTGTCGGCCGTCACCACGTTGAACTGGATGTGGTGACCATCCAGCTTGAAGTACGACCGCACCAGGTGGGCCAGCTGCTCGACGCCGTCCTCGCCGTCGAGGAGCGAAGGGGTGAACTTCTGGTTCAGCAGTGTACCGCCGCTGCGCGCGTGGTCCATGCGGGCGGCCGATCGAATTACGGCAGTCGGACCGTGGCGGTCGGCGCCGTGAGCCGGGGAGATGCCGTCCGAGACCGGCGCCCAGGCCCGTCGTCCGTCCGGCGTCGCGCCGCACACCGATCCGAAGTACACGTGACAGGTGGTGGACAGGTAGTTCACGTGGTAGGTCGAGCCGGTCGGGCCGCGCCGGCCGTCGATGTCGCGGAACAGCCTCTCGCACAGCCACTCGACGAACCGGTCGGCGTAGTCGTCGTCGTTGCCGTATTTCGGCGTCTTGTTGAGAAGCAGCTGGCGCAGCGCCTCGTCGCCGGCGAAATCCTCGCGCATCGCCTTCAGCAGCCGTTCCATCGTCACGGCTTTCCGGTCGAACACGTGATACTCGATGGCCGAGAGGCTGTCAGCCGCCGTGGCCGGGCCGACGGGCATGATGTAGCGCGTGTTGTAGCGCGCGCCGCCGTTGTTGTAGTCGCACCCCTTCGCGATGCAGTCGTCGGTGATGATGGAGAGGAACGGCGCGGGCATGCACGAGGCGTAGATCCGCTCGACGATGTGGTTGCCGGCAATCTTCACGTCGATGAAGTGCCGGAGCTGGCGGGCGAAGGCGTCCAGCACCTGGTCGAAGCTGGTGAAGGACGCCGGGTCGCCGGTCTTCAGGCCGATGGTCTTGCCCGTGCGCGGGTCGAGGCCGTCGTTGAGGGTGATCTCGAGGACCTTCGGAAGGTTGAAGTAGCCGGTGAGGATGTAGCTCTCCTTGCCGAACGTCCCTGCCTCGACGCAGCCGCTCGTGCCGGCGCAGCGCGCGTCCTCGACGCTCTTCCCCTGGCGCACCAGCTCGGCGACCACCATGTCGGCGTTGAAGATCGAGGGCTGGCCCCAGCCCTTGCGGATCACCTCGCATGCCTTGCGCAGGAAGCGCTCGGGGCTCTTCTTGCTCAGCTGGATGTTCGACGACGGCTGCAGCAGCCGCATCTCGTCGATGACCTCGAGCAGGAGGTAGGTGACCTCGTTCACCCCGTCGCTGCCGTCGGCCTTCATCCCCCCCAGGTTGATGTTGCAGAAGTCGGTGTAGGTCCCGCTCTCGGCCGCCGTGACCCCCACCTTCGGCGGCGCCGGCTGGTTGTTGAACTTCACCCAGAAGCACTGCAGCAGCTCGCGCGCCCGTTCCCGCGTGAGTGTGCCCGCCTCGACCTCGCGCTTGTAGAACGGGTACAGGTGCTGGTCGAGCCGGCCCGGGCAGAACGAGTCCCAGGTGTTCAGCTCGGTGATGACGCCGAGGTGGACGAACCAGTACGCCTGCAGCGCCTCCCAGAAGGTGCGGGGCGGCCGGGCCGGCACGTGCCGGCAGATGCCGGCAATCTGCTCGAGCTCGGCCCGGCGCACCAGGTCGGCCTCGGCTGCCGCCAGGCGCTCGGCCTCCTCGGCGTGGCGCTCGGCGAATCGGATGACCGCGTCGGCGGCCATCCGCATCCCGATCAGCTGCTGCTTCTTGTCGTACGCCTCGAGGTCGTTCAGGAAGTCGAGCGAGGCGAGCTGGCGGTCGATGTCGGCCTGCAGCCCGGCAAGCCCCTTTCGGTAGATCTTGTCGTCGGCCACCGTGTGCCCGGGCGCACGCTGCTCCATGAACTCGGTGAAGACGCCCGCCTCGTAGGCGTCCTTCCACTCCCGCGGCAGCTGCTCGAACATCCGGTGGCGGATCGATCGCTCGCGCCAGAACGGGATGACGATGTCGCGGTAGGCCGAGCGGGCCTCGTCCGGCACCTCGAACGAGATCTTCTCGCGCGTGTCGAGGATCTCGAGATCCTCGAGCGTGTGGCAGCACAGCTCGGGGTACGTCGGGGTCGCCTTCGGCCGCGGGCCGCGCTCGCCGACGATCAGCTCCCCGTCGCCGATGTAGACGGCCTTGCGCTCCATCAGGTACAGCAGCGACCGCGCGCGCAGGATCGGCAGCGGCTCGGCAGGGGCCTGCCGGTAGAACTCGGTCAGCAGTTCGGCCCGCTCGCTCGAGAAGGTGGGTCGGGTGTCGAGGCTCAGCTGGCGAAGGCGGGCGACGCGCTCGGTCATGGCGGTCCTCACGATGGTCCGACGATCAGCCCGAAGCTCTCGAGGCGCTTCACGACGCCGGCCACCTGCGCGGCGGACGGCGGCTCGATCGCTTCGAGCCCATACGGTTGATGCAGGCGGTGGTACTTCGCGAGGCCGGCGCGGTGATACGGCAGCACGTCCACGCGCGTCAGCCTGAACGAGGCGAGCAGCGCCCCGATCTCCTTCACGTTTTCGTCGGCGTCGTTCACACCCGGGATGAGCGGGAAGCGGACGATGACGCGGGGGTGGATGGTGGCGAGGCGCTCCAGGTTCGACAGGATCAGGTCGTTCGACACGCCGGTGAAGCGCCGGTGCGCGGCCTCGTCCACCGTTTTCAGATCGAACAGGAACAGGTCGACCTCGCGCGCCACCGCGATCAGCGCCTCGGGATCAGCATGGCCGCAGGTGTCCACGGCGACGTGGATGCCCGACGCGCGGCAGTCGGCGGCAGCCTCGAGGACGAACTCGGGCTGGAGCAGCGGCTCGCCGCCCGAGAAGGTGACGCCTCCGCCCGACTCGTCGTAGAAGATGCGGTCGCGCTCGACGAGCGCCACCAGCGCGTCCACCGTCATCGGGTGGCCGACCAGTTCGCGCGCGCCGGTGGGGCAGGCCTCGGTGCAGGCGGCGCAGGTCGTGCAGCCGGCCGGCGCCGCCGAGTCAGCAAGCGCCGCCGGGAGGACGCCGTGAGGGCAGGCGGCGGTGCACGAGCCGCAGCGGATGCAGCGATCGGGCAGCGGCATGAACTCGGGGGCCGCGTCCTGGCTCTCTGGGCTGTGGCACCAGGCGCAGCGAAGCGGGCAGCCCTTGAGGAAGACAGTGGTACGGATGCCGGGGCCGTCGTGGATCGCGTACCGTGCGACCCGGAGAATGGTCCCAATCGGCTGGCCGGGCTCGCCCGCCCGCCGGCCTCCCGCCCGTGCGCCTGCCGCCTCGAAGCTCATCGCGTCACCAGTTGCCCCGTTCCCCGAGGATCGATACCACCTGCCGGAACCGATCGGCTGCCGCCCGCCAGTACTCCGCCACTGCCCGCTCGGCCGCCTCGGCGTCGCCGCGGCCGATGGCGGCGGTGATCGAGGCACGGCCTGTCGCCCCTTCCTCGAAGGCCAGGAGGATGGCGCCCGTGTAGACGCGTTCGTACCGCTCCGCCTGGGCTTCGAGCACGTCGAGTTCGGCGCGAAGGCGCGGCCCCGAGCCGGCCCGGACGAACGCCTGGCGGAAACGGACCTGCAGGTCCTGCGCGCGTACCAAGTCGGGGGGACGAACGGCAGCGGCCGCCTCCAGCTCGCGGTCGAGCGCCCCGAGCGTGCTGGCCAGTGTCGCCCGGCGTTCGGGCTCGAGCGAGGCGGCCAGGCGAGCGGCCACCGCCTCGAGCGAGCCGACCATGAGGAAGACCTCGCGCATGTCGTCGGCGGTCAGCGCCGAAACGAAGGCGCGCAGCATCTGGCCCGACCGGGACGCCGCCACGAACCCTTCCGAGTGGAGGCGCTGCAGGGCCGCCCGCACCGGGGTCCGGCTGACGCCCAGCCGCTTGGAGAGTTCGGTCTCGATGAGCGGCGCGCCAGGGGCGAGCCGGCCCGTGACGATCAACTCGCGCAGGCGCCGGTACGTGCTGGCGGTCACCTCCTGGCGGCCGCCGTTTGCGCCGCGCCTGTCGCTGCCGCGGGAGGCTTCGCCCACGGCCTCGATCACCGGGGCCCGGTCGTGGTCGGCGTTCGGCATGGCCGGATATCGTAACTGCGGGGGGCGGGGGGCGCAACGGAAGAAGCAGTCCCGTTCCTGGACCAGCATACAACCGTCCGCCACGGGATGTTGCCAGAAGCGTTCGTCATTATGTATACAGCGGTTCGCCGGCGGAGGGTTTGATGCGACGACCGAGCACCCCTGCTCACTTGCGGCCCGGCGACGCCTGGCTGTTGCGCCGGATGGGAGCGGCTGCCCCCGGCGGCGGTGCCTTCGACCCGTGCCCGGCGGGCAGATGATGCACGCCGGCCAGAAATAGGGCACAATCCGCCGAGTCCCCCAAGCGCCCCCTCGACCCGGAGGTCCCGGCACCCGCCGCCTGGCGAGGTGTGCCTTTGTCAAACGAACGGATGAGCAGCCCATGAGCACACAAAGCACCATCACCCTCGGCCTCATCGTCGGCAACCGTGGCTTCTTCCCCGACCACCTGGCGCGCAGCGGGCGCGAGGAGATGATCGGCGTGCTCGAGCGCGCCGGCGTCAAGGTTGTCGTGCTCGGCCCCGAGGACGCCAAGCACGGCGCGGTGACCACCCGGGAGGAGGCCCGGCGGTGCGCCGAGCTGTTCGACCGGCACCGCAAGGAAATCGCCGGCGTCATCGTCACGCTACCGAACTTCGGTGAGGAGCGGGCGATCGTGGATGCGCTGCGCCAATCGGGTCTCCGCGTGCCGGTGCTCGTGCAGGCGACGCCGGACGACACCGGCTCGATGACGATCGCCGACCGCCGCGACAGCTTCTGCGGGAAGATGTCGGCGTGCAACAACCTCAAGCAGTACGGCATCCCGTACTCGCTCACCACGCTGCACACCGAGGCCCCCTCGTCGCCCGCGTTCGACGCCGACCTGCAGTGGTTCCTCGGCGTGTGCCGCGTGGTGCGGGGGCTGCGCAACCTGCGGGTGGGGGCGGTGGGCGCCCGGCCGGCGGCCTTCAACACCGTCCGCTACAGCGAGAAGATCCTCGAGGCGGCGGGCATCTCGGTGGAGCCGGTGGACCTCTCCGAGATCCTCGGGCGCATCAACCGCCTGCCCGACGACCACCCGTCGGTGAAGGGGAAGCTGGCCGCCATCGGGGCGTACGCGCCGGTCGGGGCCATCCCGATGGCCTCCACCCTGCGCATGGCGAAGCTCGCGGCGGTGATCGACGAGTGGATGGCCGAGACCGAGGTCGCCATCAGCGCGCTCCAGTGCTGGACGGCGATCGAGGAGTTCTACGGCATCGTCCCCTGCACCGTCATGAGCATGATGAGCGACGAGCTGAAGTCGAGCGCCTGCGAGGTGGACATCCTCGGCGCGATCGCGATGCACGCGCTGCGCCTCGCCTCGGGGACGCCGAGCGCGCTGCTCGACTGGAACAACAACTACGGCGACGACCCGGACAAGGCGGTCTGCTTCCACTGCAGCAACCTGCCGAAGCACTTCTTCGCCGACGTCCAGATGGACTACCAGGCGATCATCGCGGGCACGGTGGGCCGCGACAACACGTACGGCACGCTGGTCGGCCGCGTGAAGCCGGGGCCGATGACCTTCGCGCGCTTCTCGACCGACGACGTGAAGGGGCGCATTACGGGGTACGTCGGCGAAGGCGAGTTCACCACCGACCCGCTCACCACGTTCGGCGGCGCGGGCGTCGTCCGTATCCCGCGGATGCAGGCGCTGCTGCGCTACATCTGCGAGAACGGCTTCGAGCACCACGTGGCGGCCAACCTGTCGTCGGTGGCCGGGATCGTGTACGAGGCGGCGACGAAGTACCTCGGGTGGGAGATGTACTGGCACAAGTAACACGTAGGGATGAGGGATCAGGGATCAGGGATCGGGGATCGGGGATCCCGATTCCTGAATCCCGAATCCCGATTCCTGAATCCTCCGGGAGGCCGTGAGATGGCCATTGTCGCGGGCGTGGACTTCGGAACGTTGAGCGTTCGGGTGTCGATCGTGGACAGCGTGCGGGGCCGCCTCGGGTCGGGCGTGGCCGAGTACCCGCTCCACCGGCGGCGGGACGACCCCGATCACGCGACGCAGAGCCACCACGACCAGATGGAGGCGCTCGTGCTGGCGACCGGCCTCGCCCTCGCGCGCGCGGGGGTACGCGGCAACCAGGTCGAGGCGCTGGCGCTCGACACGACCGGATCGAGCGTCGTGCCGGTGGGCGAGGGGCTGCAGCCACTCGACGACTACTACCTCTGGTGCGACCACCGGGCGTGGCGCGAGGCGGCGCTGATCACGAAGACCGCGCACGAGCGGGGCCTCGAGGCCATCCACTGGTCGGGCGGCACGTACTCGAGCGAGTGGGGTTTCTCGAAGCTGCTGCACTGGCTGCGCCACAACCCGGACAAGCGCGACCGGCTGGTGACGGCCCTCGAGCACTGCGACATGGTGGCCGCCACGCTGTGCGGCATCACCGACCCCGCCGAGGTGCCCCGCAGCGTCTGCGCGATGGGACACAAGTGGCTCTGGAACGCGTCGCTGGGCGGCCTGCCTCCCGAGGAGTTCCTCGTTGCCGTGGACCCGCTGCTTGCCGGGATCCGCGACAAGCTGAACGGGCGCTACCTGACCTCCGACCACCTGGCGGGACAGCTGTCACCCGCGTGGGCGGCGCGCCTCGGCCTCCGTCCCGGGATCCCGATTCCGGTCGGCGCTTTCGACGCGCACTGGGATGCGATCGGTGCCGGCGTCCGCCTCGGCGACATCGTCAACGTGATCGGGACCTCGACCTGCATCATGGCGGTGAGCGAGAGGACGTGCCTGGTGCCCGGCGTGTGCGGCGTCGTTCCGGGCTCGATTCATCCCGCGCTCACCGGCATCGAGGCCGGCCTCTCGGCTACCGGCGACATCTTCGACGCGATCGCGCGCCGCGCCGGCACGACGGTGTCGAAGCTCTCCGAAGGGCTCGACCGCTACCGGGCGGGGGAGACCGGCCTGCTGCACCTGACCTGGGACAACGGCGACCGGACCGTGCTCGTCAACCCCGAGCTCGGCGGTGTCACGCTCGGCTGGAACCTGACGCACACCCCGCAGGACCACCTGTTTGCCGCCATCGAGGGGACCGCGTTCCACACCCGGATCATCCTCGAGCGGATGGAGGAACACGGGGTCTCGATTGACAGGGTGATCAACGGCGGCGGCATCCCGCGGAAGAACCGGGTTCTGAACGCGGTCTACGCGAACGTGCTGAACAAGCCGATCCTCGTGCCGCGGGCCGAGGTGACGAGCCTCGGGTCGGCCATCTTCGCGTTCTTGGCCGCGGGCACGTTCCCGTCGATCGAAGAGGCGCAGAAGGCACTCTGTCCCGAGTACGAGGTGGTGCCGCCCGACCCGAAGCAGGCGGCCGTCTACGCGGAGCTGTTCCCGCTCTACCGCGCGCTGTACTTCTCCCTCGGGCGACAGGGTTCCGAGCCGGCTGCCCTCGGCCACGTGCTGCCGGCCCTCAGGCGCATTGCCGCCGAAGCGAGGCGATCGTGAGCCGGCTCGATGCGCTGCGGCGCGAGGTGCTCGAGGCGAACCTCGAGCTGGTGCGGCGGGGCCTGGTGGTGTCGTCGTTCGGCAACGCAAGCGGCATCGATCGCGAGACCGGCCGTGTCGTGATCAAGCCGAGCGGCGTGGCGTACGACCAGCTGACGCCCGAGAACCTGGTCGTCACCGACCTCGAGGGGCACCCTGTCGAGGGCAACCTCCGCCCCTCGTCCGACCTGCCGACCCACATCGCCCTCTACCGGGCTTTCCCGGAGATCGGCGGCGTCGCCCACACGCACTCGCGCCACGCCACCGCCTGGGCGCAGGCGGGACGCGAGATTCCCTGCCTGGGCACCACGCACGCCGATTACTTCCCGGGACCGGTCCCGATCACCGAGCCGATGACGGCGGCCGAGATCGCGACGGACTACGAGTGGAACACCGGGCAGGTGATCGTTCGCCGCTTCGCCACGCTGAACCCCTCGCACGTGCCCGCGGTGCTCGTGCGCGGCCACGCGCCGTTCTGCTGGGGGCCGTCCCCCGCCGAGGCCGCGCACGTGGCGGTCCTGCTCGAGGAGATCGCGGCGCTGGCGGCGATTACCGTGTCGCTGAACCCTTCTGTCGAGCCGCTCGCGGCCGCCCTGCGCGACAAGCACTTCAAACGCAAGCACGGGCCCGACGCGTACTACGGGCAGAAGTAGGCCCAGGGGCCTACCCTGGTCCGGATTTCCGAGGAGAGGCGGATGTTCGACGCGCAGGTGTACGTCAGCCGCCGGAACGGCCTGCAGCGCCAGTTCCAGGACGGCCTGCTGCTGTTCCTGGGGAACGCGGACGCGCCGATGAACTACGCGGCCAACACGTATCACTTCCGGCAGGATTCCTCGTTCCTCTACTACTGGGGCGTTGACGATCCCGACCTGGTGGCCATCCTCGACGTGGACGCCGGGCGGCACGTCATCTACGGCGACGACTTCACCGTGGACGACATCGTCTGGCGGGGGCCGCAGCCCACCCTCGCCGAGCGGGCCGCCAGGGCCGGCGTGATTGAGACGGGGCCGCTGAAGGACCTGCCGCGGCTGCTGAGCGAGGCGATCCGCGCCGGGCGCCGCATCCATTTCCTGCCCCAGTACCGGGCCGACAACGCGCAGCTGCTCGAGCGGCTGCTCGGGATCCGGGCCGAGGCCGTCAACGAGCACGCCTCGGTCGCACTATGCCGCGCCGTCGTGTCGCAGCGCGCGATCAAGGGCACCGAGGAGATCGCCGAGATCGAGCGGGCGCTCGAGGTCAGCCGCGACATGCACATCCTCGCGATGCGGATGGCGAGGGCAGGAATGTACGAGCGCGAGGTCGTGGGCGCGATGGAAGGGCTCGTGGCGGCGCGCGGCGTCGCGATGGCCTTCCCGGTGATCTTCTCGGTGCACGGCGAGACGCTGCACAACCACTACCACGGCAACCGGATGGAAGCCGGGCAGATGACGGTGAACGACTCGGGTGCCGAATCGCCGCTGCACTACGCCAGCGACATCACCCGGACGATCCCGATCGGAGGGCGCTTCGAGGGGCCGCAGCGCGATCTCTACCAGGCCGTGCACCGGGCGCAGAAGAAGGCGATCGAGGCGGTGAAGCCCGGCGTCAGGTTCCGGGACGTGCACCTGCTCGCCTGCCGCAGCCTGGCCGAAGACCTGAAGGCGATCGGCCTGATGAAGGGGGACCTCGACGCCGCCATCGAGCAGGGGGCGCACGGGATGTTCTTCCAGTGCGGGCTCGGCCACATGCTGGGCCTCGACGTGCACGACATGGAGGGGCTGGGCGAGCAGCACGTCGGGTACGACGCCTCGGTGCTGCGCTCCACCCAGTTCGGCCTCAAGTCGCTGCGCATGGCGCGCACCCTCGAACCCGGGATGGTCATGACCGTCGAGCCGGGCATCTACCTGATCCCGGTGCTCATCGACCGCTGGCGCGCGGAAGGGAAGTTCGCCGAATTCCTCGACTACGACGCCATCGAGCGGTTCCGCGCCTTCGGCGGCATCCGCCTCGAGGACGACGTGCTGGTGACCGAGGCCGGGAACCGGGTGCTCGGGCAGCCGATCCCGATCGAGATGGAAGAGGTGGAGGCGCTCGCACGCCAGTAGGACAGGCGTCCCGCCTGTCGTGCGAGACGGTTTCGCTCGTCCTGATGACGGGCGTTTCACCCGTCCCGATCTGAACCGGAGGTTTTCGAATGGATCCGAAACACGTGATCGTCGGGCTGCACCTTACCGATCGTTTCCAGCAGGCGGCCCGCGTGCAGGGCCTGCTGACGGAGTTCGGCGGCCAGATCAGGACCCGCATCGGCCTGCACCGGACCGAGGAACTGGGCACGCCGCAGGGGGTCATCCTGCTCGAGATCGTCGGCGACGACGCAGGCCGGCTGGCGCTGGTCGGGAAGCTGCGCGAAGTGCCTGGCGTCGAGGTGCAGGAGATCGTGTTCGAGCACAACTGAGCGGGCCGGAGATGCCCCGAACCAGTCGTGCCAGAGGTGCCGGAGGGGCAGAAGGTGCTGCGGGTGCTGGTGCTGGTGGTGCCAAAGGTGCTGGTGCAAGCGGTGCGGGCGCGGCACTCTCGGTAACCAGCACTCCGGCACACGTCAGCACTGCACCTTCGGCACCGCCTGCACCCTCTGCACCCCGGCACGATCCAATCGCTGATCCTTCCGCGTTCCTGCGCCCTGCCGCGCCGTAGCGCGAAGCGCGAAGGCGTCCGTGACAGACGCTCAATCCACCCGGTAGTGGCAGCCGCGGCTTTCCCTGGCCTCCATCGCGGCCAGCAGCACCGCCAGCGAGGTCTGCACGCCGTTGCGCAGGCCGATCAGCTCGTCGCTCAATTCACTGCGCGCGTAGAAGCGGCCGATCTCCATGTGCAGCTCGCGGAGGATCTGGTGCGCCCGCTCGAGGCGCCGCCGGCTGCGCACCAGCCCCACGTAGTTCCACATCGTCTGGCGGATCGTCAGCCAGTCCTGCGCCAGCAGGGCGGGGTCGACCGGCTCGGTCTCGTACTGCCAGGGCGCCACGTCGGGCACGGTGTAGTCAGAGGGCCGCGTGATGGCGGCGCGGCCGGCATCCTCGCCCGCCCGCGTCCCCCACACGAGGCACTCGAGCAGCGAGGTGCTGGCCAGGCGGTTGGCGCCGTGGAGCCCCGTGCAGGAAACCTCGCCCGCGGCGCGGAGCCGCGCGATGCTCGTGCGCCCGCGGTCGTCCACGGCAATGCCGCCGCAACTGTAGTGGGCGGCCGGCACCACCGGGATCCGGTCGGTCGTGATGTCGATGCCCGCCTCGAGGCAGCGGGCGTAGATCTGCGGGAAGCGCTCGCGGATCCAGGCAGACGGGCGGTGAGTGATGTCCAGGAAGGCGCACTCGGCGCCCGTCTCGTGCATCATCTGGTGGATGCCGCGCGCCACGATGTCGCGCGGCGCAAGCGATCCGTCGGGGTGGTAGTCCTTCATGAACTCGCGCCCGGCCGGATCGACCAGCCTCGCGCCCTCGCCCCGCAGCGACTCCGAGATCAGGAAACGCTCCCCCGCGTGATACAGCGTCGTGGGGTGGAACTGCACGAACTGCATGTTCAGGCAGCGGGCCCCGGCGCGGTACGCCATGGCCACGCCGTCACCGCACGCCCCGGCCGGGTTGGTGGTGTGCAGGTAGACGCGCCCCAGGCCGCCCGTGGCCAGGATCGTCTCCTTGGCGAGGATCGTTTCGACGCGGCGCGTCTCCTGGTCGAAGACGTACGCCCCGACGCAAGTGGGCGGCGCGTAGACGTCGAGCGGGTTGCGCGAGTGGTGCGAGAGCGTCAGCAGGTCCACGGCGGTGCGGCGGCACAACACCGTGGCGCCCGGCTCGCGCCCGAGGCGTGCCAGCATCGACGACTCGATGGCCCGCCCGGTGGCGTCCTTGTAGTGAGCGATGCGGGCCACCGAATGGGCGGCCTCCGAGGTGAGGTCGAGCCCGCCCGCCCCGTCGACGTCGAACGGGACGCCCGCCTGCTCGATCAGGACCTCCTTCACCAGCCGCGGCCCCTCGCGGGCCAGCAGCCCGGCGGCGGCCGGGTCGGACAGGCCGGCGCCGGCGGCGAGGATGTCGGCGGTGAGGCGCTCGGGAGAGTCGTTCGCGCCGTGGTAGATGATGCCCCCCTGGGCGTACCAGGTGTTGCCTTCTTCGGGGCGGTCGGTCTTGGTGATCATCACCACCCGCGCACCCTGGCGGGCGGCGGCAAGCGCGGCTGCAGCGCCAGCCAGGCCGCTGCCGATCACCAGCACATCGATCTCCGGTACGTGAGCCATGTCGCTTCGGTCGTTCCTCGGGTTCGCTGCCTCTCCGTCTTTCCCGCGACCCCAATCGCTGATCCCTGATCCCTGATCCCCGATCCCTGCTCCCTATTCAAAGTCCAGCGCGACGTCCACGGCTGGCGCCGAGTGCGTCAGCGCACCGACCGAGATCGTGTCCACCCCCGCCTCGGCGTACGCCCGCACGTTCTGCAGCGTGATCCCGCCGGAAGACTCGATCCAGCAGTCGGCGCCCCGGGGGTGCGCGCGGACGCGGGCCACGGCCGCGGCCGTCTCGGCCGGCGTCATGTTGTCGAGCAGCACCGCGTCGGCGCCCGCGTCGAGCGCCTCGTCCAGCTGCTCGAGCGAGTCCACCTCCACCTGGATCGGGAGGCCGGACGAAGCCGCGCGCGCCAACCTGACCGCGGCCCCGACGCCGCCGGCGGCCGCGACGTGATTGTCCTTGATCAGTACGCCGTCGTACAGGCCCAGGCGATGGTTGCGGCCCCCGCCAAGCGACACCGCCCTCTTCTCGAACAGGCGGAGACCGGGCGTAGTCTTGCGCGTGTCGGAAATCGATGCGCCGGTGCCCGCGATCGCCTCCACATGACACCGGGTGACGGTTGCGACGCCCGACAGGCGCTGCAGCAGGTTGAGGGCGAGCCGCTCACCGGTCAGCAGGACGGCAGCGAGCCCGTCGAGCCGGGCAAGCCGGGCGCCCGCCGGCACCTGTTGCCCGTCAGAAACCGCGGGCTCGAAGTGCGTCGAAGGGTCCAGCTCCTCGAACACGGCGCGCGCCAAATCGAGCCCGGCGACCACGCACGGCTGCCGGGCGACGATCCAAGCTGACGTGCGGGTCCCCGGCCGGATCACGGCGCGCGTGGTCGCGTCGCCCGGGCCCACGTCCTCCTCGAGGAATCGCCGGATCTCGCGGCGCAGGAACGCTTCGTCGAACTCCACCACCGAACCGCGCCGGAACCGCTCTCTCGACATACGCTCGAAGAATTGAACCACGAAGGAGGGGAGTCAGGCCAGCGGCGGTACGTCTCCGCGTCCTCTGCGTTCAACGTGGACAAGTCGCCCCGTCTGTCACCGATCCAACGCAGCGCGCAGCGATCACCAAAATGATCCGAAACCTCCGCGTGCGTCTCCGTGTCCCTGTGCCTCTGTGGTGAACGTGGACCAACGAACGTGGGGGAACTCAGCTCATCTCGAGCATGCGGCGCAGCGGGACGAGGCAGCGCTGGCGCAGCTCCTCGTCCATCGTGATCTCGGGGCGGCGGTCGCGCATGCAGAGGTACACCTTCTCCAGTGTGTTGAGCCGCATGAAGGGGCACTCGTTGCACGAGCAGCCACTGTCGGGTGGGGCGGGGATGAAGGTCTTGCCGGGCGCCGCCTTCTTCATCTGGTGGATGATGCCCACCTCCGTCACCACGATGAATGTCTTCGCCGGGCTCTCGACGGCGTACTTGAGGATCGACGAGGTCGAGCCGATGTGGTCGGCCAGGCGGAGCACCGGTTCCTCGCACTCGGGGTGCGCGAGCACCAGCGCCTCGGGGTGCTCGGCCTTCAGCCGCAGCAGGCGTCGCTCGGAAAACGCGACGTGAACGGAGCAGGCCCCCGGCCAGAGCACCATGCCGCGCCCGGTCTTCGCGATCAGGTAGCGCCCGAGCTGCTGGTCGGGCGCAAAGATGATCGGGCGGTCGTCCGGGATCTGCCTGATGATCCGCTCGGCGTTGCTCGAGGTGCAGATGACATCGCTCAGCGCCTTCACGCCGGCGCTCGAGTTGATGTAGGTGATGACGGTGTGGCCGGGGTGCGCCCGGACGAACCGTTCGAACTCGGGTGCCGGGCACTGGTCCGCGAGCGAGCACCCGGCAGCTAGGTCGGGAAGCAGGACCAGCTTGTCGGGGTTCAGGATCTTCGCCGTCTCGGCCATGAAGTGGACGCCGCAGAAGACGATCGTGCGCCCGCTGGCCTTCCGGGCAGCCTGCGCGAGCGCGAGGCTGTCGCCGACGTGATCGGCAATGTCCTGGATGTCGGGCTCCTGGTAGTAGTGCGCCAGGATCACCGCGTCGAGCTCCTGCTTCAGCCGCGCGATCTCGGCGAACAGGTCCACGGAAGGCGAGATCGTTGCCGTCGCTTCAGTCACTTCAGGGCCTCTTCTGCAGACATGACGGTCACCGGCCCGAGCTTCAGCGCCCGCACCGGCGCCTCGATCGCCTTCCGGTCGCCCACCACGACCACCGTGAAGCGGTTCGGCGTGATGTAGCGCTGCGCGACCCGGCGCACGTCCTCCGCGGTCACGGCCTGGATCCGCTCGACGTAGCTCGAGTAGTACTCCTCGGGCAGCCCGTACACGATCAATTCTTCGAGACGCGCCGCGATGTCGCCCGTCGTCTCGAACTCCGACGGGAAGCCGAGCGCCACGTAGTTCGTCGCGCGCGACAGCTCGTCGGGCGGGATGGGCTCGAGCACGCCGTTCAGCTCCTTGAAGAACTCGGTGAGCGCCGCGGCGGTGACCTCGGTCTGCACGCCCGCCCTGGCGAGGAACGGCCCGGCGGCCAGGCGCATGTCGAACGCCGACCGCGCGCCGTAGGTGTAGCCATGCTCCTCGCGCAGGTTCTGGTTCAGCCGCGAGGTGAACGATCCGCCGAGCAGCGTGTTCAGCACCTGCAGGGGGAAGTAGTCGGGCGTCGAGCGCGGCACCCCGACTCCGCCGATCACGATCTGCGACTGCGGCGCCCCAGGCTTGTCCACGATGAAGACCTGCCGGGCCTTGGCGCGCGGGGCCTCCGGCAGCGCCGGCGAGGCCGCCGGCGGTCCCTTCGCCGTCCATCGGCCGAAGGCCGGTTCCAGCAGGCGCAGCACCTCGTCCGGCTTCACGGCGCCAACGACGACGAGCGTCGAACGCTCGGGGCGGTAGTGGCCCTCGTAGAAGCCGCGGAGGTCGTCGGGCGTGAAGGCACCCACGCTGGCCGGCGTGCCCTGGAGCGGCGTGCCGTAGCGATGCGGGCCGAAAACCAGCTTCGGGAACGACAGGCTGGCGACCTGCGCGGGGTCGTCGCGCGCCTGCAGCATCGCGGTCAGCCGCTCCTTCCGAAGCCGCTCCAGCTCGTCGGGCGGGAACGTGGGTTGAATGACGACGTCCGACATCACCGGCAGGGCGTCGGCCAGGCGTGAGACCGGGACCCAGAGCCGCACGGCGGAGGCGTCGAAGCCGCCGCTGGTCGAGAGCGAGGCGCCGAGGAAGTCGATCGCGTCGGCGATCTCGAGCGCCGACCGCTGGCCTGCCCCCTCGTCCAGCATCGCCGCCGTCATGCTCGCGAGCCCGGGCTTGCTCGCAGGGTCGGCGTTTCCGCCGGCGCGGACCACCAGGCTCACCTGGACGACCGGGACCTCGTGCTGCTCGACGATCCACACCTGGAGGCCGTTCGAGAGGGCGCGCTTCTGGATCTCGGGCAGGCGAAGTTCGGGCGCGGGGCCCGGGGCGGGAACCCGCGTGCGGTCGGGCGCCTGGGCGAGGGACGCGCCGGCCGCGAGGAACAGCAGGGGGGCGAAGAGCAACCGCTCGAAGCGCATGTGCGTCACCCTACTTCTGGTTCTCGGGCTCCACCCGCAGCTCGACCCGGCGGTCGGCCGGGAGGAACTGACGGACCGCGGCCTGCACGTCCGAGGGTGACAGCGCCCGGTAGCGCGCCAGGTCCTCGGCGTAGTAGTCGGGGTTGCCCGTCCCGATGTAGTAGGCGTTCAACTGGTCGGCCTTGCCGCCGAACGAGCCCACCCGTTCCATCCGCGCGTAGAAGGACGCCTCGGTCTGGTTGACCACCCGCTGCAGCTCGCGGGCCGACGGCGGCTCGTCGCGCAGGCGCCCGATCTCTTCGTCGATCACCTTCTGCACCTCGTCCAGCGTGTGGCCGGGCCTGGGCGTCACGACGACCAGGAACACGCTGCCCAGCGCCTGCGAGTTCTGCATGGCCACCACGTTCTGCGCGATCTGCATGTCGTAGACGAGGCGGCGGTAGAGGCGCGAGTTCTTGCCGCCGGCGAGGATCGACGCGGCCGCGTCGAGCGCCGCGTCGCCCGGTGCCAGCAGCGCCGGTGTGTGCCACGCGAGGTACAGCCGCGGCAGCTGTACCTTGTCGATCAGCGTCTTCTTCACGACCGACGTCAGGTAGGCCGCCGGCGGCGCGAGCGGCGCGACGAACTCGCCCCGCGGGATCTCGCCGAAATACCGCTCGACCAGCTTCCGCGTGGCCGCCACGTCGATGTCGCCGGCAATCGACAGGCTCGCGTTGTTCGGCGCGTAGTACGTCTTGAAGAACTCGACCACGTCCTCGTAGCTGGCCGCCGAGAGGTCGGGCATGTAGCCGATCGTCGGCCAGTGGTAGGGGTGGTTCTCGGGGTAGAGCAGCTCGTTCAGGACGATCGACGCCATGCCGTACGGCCGGTTCTCGTAGCTCTGGCGGCGCTCGTTCTTCACGACGTCCCGCTGGGCGTCAACCGAGGCCGGCGTCATCGCATCGAGCAGGTAGCCCATGCGGTCGGACTCGAGAAAGAGGGCCAGCTCGAGCGCGTTCGACGGGACGTCGATCCAGTAGTTGGTCCGGTCCTCCGTCGTCGAGCCGTTGTTGTTGCCTCCCGCGGCCTCGAGCAGCCGGTCGAACTCCCCTTCCTTCACGTGCCCCGAGCCCATGAACATCAGGTGCTCGAACAGGTGGGCAAAGCCGGTGCGGCCCGGTTTCTCCCGCCCCGACCCCACGTTGTACCAGACGTTCACCGAGACGACCGGCACGGTGTGGTCCTCGTGAAGGATCACGTTGAGGCCGTTCGGC
>JARKSS010000292.1 GCA_029974175.1 Vicinamibacterales bacterium | reverse complement strand
CGGAGCCCGACCTGATGGCGCACCTGGCGGCGCTGGCCGCCCAGAACGCCGACGCGACCCGGTACGCGGTCTTCCTGGGCGCGGGCGCCTACCGGCACGTGGCCCCTGCCTTCGTCGACCAGCTGCTGCTGCGCTCGGAGTTCTACACCGCCTATACGCCGTACCAGCCGGAGATCTCCCAGGGCACGCTCCAGGCCATTTTCGAGTTTCAGACGCTCGTCTGCCTGCTGTTCGGCACCGACCTCGCCAACGCCTCCATGTACGACGGCAGCACGGCGGCCGCCGAAGGCGCGACGATGGCCTGCCGGATGACCAGGCGCGACCGGATCGTGGTGGCGAAGACCGTGCACCCGCACTACCGCGAAGTGCTGACCACCTACGCCGGGAACCTGGGGCTCGAGATCGTCGAGGTGGGCTACCGCGAGGACGGCACCCTCGACACGCCGGCGCTCGAGGAGGCCTCGGCCGGGGCCGCGGTGCTGCTGTTCCAGTACCCGAACTTCTTCGGGATCGTCGAGGATCCCCGCCCGGTCGTGGAGGTGGCCCGGCGCGCCGGCGCGATGACCGTGGCAGTGGTCACCGAGCCGGTCGCGATGGGGCTGCTCGCGCCTCCCGGCGCGCTTGGCGTGGACATCGTCGCCGCCGAGCTGCAGGCCTTCGGCGTCCCGCTGGCGTTTGGCGGGCCGCACGTGGGCGTGCTGGCGGCGAGCGAGAAGTGCATGCGGCAGATGCCGGGCCGCTTCGTCGGCCAGGCGCGCGACGCCGAGGGGCGGGTTGGCTACGTGCTGACGCTCGCAACGCGCGAGCAGCACATTCGGCGCGAGAAGGCGACCTCGAATATCTGCACCAACTCGGGGCTGATGGCGCTGGCGGCCACGATCTGCATGGCTGCCTACGGGAAAGAGGGGCTGCCCGAGCTGGCGCGCCTCAACTTCGACAAGGCGCACTACGCCCACGCGGCGCTGGCCGGCGCGGGGCTGCGTCCGCGCTTCGCGGCGCCGTTCTTCAACGAGTTCGTGGTCGGCGGTCTCGGCGACGCGGCCGCGGTGCAGCGCCGCCTGCTCGATCACCAGATCGTGGCCGGGTTGCCGCTGGGGCCGTACTACCCCGAGCTGGCCGACTCGCTGCTGGTCTCGGTGACCGAGGCGAACACGGTGCAGGAGATCGACGCGCTGGCGCGCGAGCTGAAGGGCTGAGGCGGCGAAGGGACCATGACGATACCCGATCGACGCGATGAACTCATCTTCAACCTGACCTCACCGGGGCGGCGGGGTTACTCGCTGCCGGCGCGCGACGTGCCGGAGACGCCGCTCGAGGGGGCGCTTCCCGAGGGGTTGGCGCGCGAGTCGGTGGAGGGGTTTCCCGAGCTGACCGAGGTCGGCCTCGTCCGGCACTTCACGCGCCTCTCCACCTGGAACTACGGGGTGGACACCGGCATGTACCCCCTCGGGTCGTGCACGATGAAGTACAACCCGAAGCTGAACGAGGCGGCGGCGAGGATGGCGGGCTTTGCCGCGCTTCACCCGCTGACGCCGGACCAGGCGTCGCAGGGCGCGCTGGGGGTGATGTACGCGCTCGCGCAGATGCTGGCCGAGATCACCGGCCTGCCTGCGGTGACGCTGCAGCCGGCGGCCGGCGCCCACGGCGAGCTGACCGGGATGATGATGATCCGCAAGCATCTCATCACCCGTGACGGCAACCCTCGCAAGGTCGTCCTGATCCCCGACTCGGCGCATGGCACCAACCCGGCGAGCGCCCACTTCTGCGGGTACCAGGTCCGGGAGATCAAGTCGTCCCCCCGCGGCACCCTCTCGGTCTCGGCCCTTGCCGAGGCGATGACCGACGAGGTCGCCGCGCTGATGCTCACCAACCCGAACACGCTCGGGATCTTCGAGGAGGAGATCTGCGAGGTGGCGCGGATCGTCCACGCCAAGGGAGGCCTGGTCTACTGCGACGGCGCGAACATGAATGCGCTCGTCGGGCGGGCGAGGCCGGGCGACTTCGGCATGGACATCATGCACTTGAACCTGCACAAGACCTTCTCGACGCCGCACGGCGGGGGAGGGCCGGGCTCAGGCCCCGTGGTCGCGATCAAGGAGCTGGAGCCGTACCTGCCCACGCCCGTGATCGTCGCCACCCCCGAGGGACTGCGGCGCGATTACGAGCGCCCGTTGTCGGTGGGTCGCGTGAAGGCCTTCCAGGGGAATTTCGGGATGGTGCTGCGCGCCTACGCGTACATCCGGACGCTCGGGCCCGACGGCATCAAGGCGACGGCCGACAACGCGGTGCTGAACGCGAACTACCTGCGGGTGAAGCTCCGCGACGAGTACGACGTGCCGTACGACCGCCTCAACATGCACGAGGTGATCTTCTCGGACCATCGTCAGAATGCCCACGGCGTGACCACGCTCGACATCGCCAAGCGCCTGATCGACTACGGCTTCCACCCGCCGACGGTGTACTTCCCGCTCATCGTGCACGGGGCGCTGATGGTCGAGCCGACCGAAACCGAGGGGCTGGAGGAACTGGATCGGTTCGTGGAGGTGATGAAGCGGATCGCGGAAGAGGCCCGCACCGAGCCCGACCTCCTCAAGAAGGCGCCCCTCACCACCCGCCGCAGCCGCTTCGACGAGGCTGCCGCCGCGCGAAAGCCGGTGCTGCGCTGGAAGAAGGAATAGAACCCGGGGGGCTGCCGTCACAGTCCCTCGGGGATCCTCCGCCGGAACTCCGCCAGCAGCGTCCTGGTGACGGGGCCGGGACGGCCGGTGCCCACCTTCCGGTCGTCAACCTGCACGATCGGCACGATCTCGCGCGTCGTGCTGGTCAGGAACAGCTCGTCGGCGTCGAACAGGTCGGCGTCGAGAAGCGTCGCCTCGCGGATCGGGACGCCTGCCGACTGCCCGCACTCGAACACGAACTCGCGCGTGATCCCGGCCAGCAGCCCGGCCTCGAGGGGCGGCGTCGCCGCCTGGCCGTCCTTGACCACGAACAGGTTCGACTGCGAGCACTCGGAGATCTCGCCCCGGTAGTTGCGCATGATCGCCTCGAAGCCGCCCTGCCGCCTCGCCTGCTGCCAGGCCAGCGCGTTGTTCAGGAGGTTGTTCGACTTGATCAGCGGGTTGACCGAGCCGGGGTGGTTCCGGACGATCGGGACCAGGATCACCTTCACGCCCTCGTCGTACGCCTCGGGCGGAGGATCCACCTGCGGCTTCACGATGATCACGACGGTCGGGGCGGGGCAGGAGCGGGTGTCGTAGGTGATGGCGCCGACACCGCGCGTGAGGAGGACGCGGATGTACAGCTCGACGCCGTCGCCTTCCGGCCCCTGGCCCTGGTAGAAGCGGTCGGCGGTCTTCCCGATTTCCCCGAGGAGGTACTCGTCGGTGAAGGGGACCTCGAGGTCGATCATCGCGGCCGAGCGGCGCATGCGGGCCATGTGCCGGCCGTAGAGGAACGGGGTGCGGCGGTAGGTGCGCATCACCTCGTAGACGCCTTCGCCGTAGAGGAACCCGTGGTCGAGCACCGGGACGACAGCCTCGCTCTCTCCCGTGATGCGGCCGTTCACGTAAATCGTCGATCCCATCGAGCCCTCCAGGATACCCGGCGTTGCCTCCAGGCCCCAGTTCCTAGCCCCTAGCCCCTAGCCCTAGCAGGCCGCTGAAAAACGCGGCCTGAATGCAGAATGCAAAAGGGAGAATGCAAAAACACGCCTTTTTCATTCTCCATTCTTCCTTCTACATTGCAGGTTTTCTTTCTTCAGCAACTTCCTAGCCCCTAGCCCTGGCTCCTAGCCCCTAGCTCCACCAGGTGCCGTGCGAGGACGCGCAGCGGGTCCACCAGCGGGACACCGGCCGCCTCCAGGGCCTCGTGGCACATCGACAGCTCCGTGCAGCCGACCACCACCACCTCGGCCCCCCGATCGCCGAGCCGCCCGACGACCGGCAACAGGATCGGCGAGGCCTCGGCAAGGCGGCCACGCTTCACCTCGAGGATCGCCTCCGCGACGCGCTGCTGGTCGGCCGGAGCGGGCCGCACCCATTCGGCCACGCGGCCGCCCGCCCGCTTTTCGTACACCTGCTCGGTCAGCGTGCCGATCGTTGCCAGCAGGCCGACCCGGCGGCCCGGCCCGTGCGCCGCGACCAGCGCGTCGAGACCGAGCGCCACCATGACGAGGACCGGGACCTCGAGTCCCTCCTGGATCTCTCGCAGCCGGGCGTGGGCGGTGTTGCAGGGAATGGCGATGCAGGTCGCCCCGGCGCGTGCCACCACCGCGGCGGCATCGCGCACGGCCTCCGCGTACCGCCGGCCGCCATCCTCGGCAAGCGACCCCATGCGCTCGGGGATGTGCGGGTTGGTGAAGCACACCACCTCGAGGTGATCCTGGTCGCGCTCGGCCGGCGTCGCCTCCACGATCAGCTGCTGCAGGTAGACGCCGGCCATCGGCCCCATGCCGCCGACGATCCCGATGCGGAAGGGGGCAGGCCCGGCGAGGGCGTCCTCGGGCGATGGCGATCCTGTCATGGAGTGTGCGTCCCGGAGGCAGTGGAGCAGGCGGCTCGTGCGGCCACGGGCAGCCGACCCGCCAGAGTACTCCCACGGGGCCGGCAGCCGCAAGTCGGAGCCAGGAGGTCTTCGGCAGCGCGGTTGACACGCCACCGCGCCGGGCGGAAGATCGCCGGGATGAAACCGTTGTTCCAGGTCCTCCTCCTGCTTGCTGTCGCTGCCGTTGCCGCCTGCAACTCGAAGTCGTCGAGCCCCGCGTCGCCGTCCGGGTCGGTGACCGAGCTGACGATCTCGCCCGCCACCGATTTCCTCAAGCTGAAGGCGACCGAGCGCTTCACCGCCACCGCGCGCGTCGGCGCCAGCACCCGCGAGGTGACGCCGCGCTGGAGCAGCGACGCCGCGCACATTGCGACGGTGGACGGCGGCGGCCTCGTCACCGCCGTGGGCGTCGGCTCGGCCACCATCATCGCCGACTACGAGGGCCAGCAAGCCACGCGGCTGATCCAGGTGCTGCCCGACTACGCCGGCCGCTGGGTGGGCCAGTTCGTGGTGGACGAGTGCTCGGTGAGCGGGGCTTTCCAGGCGCAGTGGTGCCAGCAGATTCGGGCCTCATCGCCGTTCCCCGCGCGCCTCGACCTGGTTCAAACCCGGAACGCGATCAGTGGCTCCTGGGTCCTGCAGGAAGACGCTACCGGCACGCTCACCGGGGACATCGCGACAAACGGTACCCTCAGGCTGCAGGGAAGCGTCCATCGCGGCGACGTGACGACGTCAATATCGTCGTGGGAGTCAACGACCACCGACAACGCGGTGATGACCGGCGGCTTCACGCTGACCTGGACCGCGAGCGTGCCGGGCCAGGCGACGACCAAGGTGACGCTGCGCGACTTCAGGAAACGGTAACGGTCATGAGAGTGCTCAGCGCCGAACAGATGCGGGAGGCCGACCGGCGGACGATCGAGGAGATCGGCATCCCGTCGCTGGTCCTGATGGAGAACGCCGGCCGCCAAGTGGTGACCGCGCTGCAGGCGGCCTTCGAGCATCTCGCCGAGTTCCGGGTCGCGGTGCTGGCGGGGCGCGGCAACAACGGCGGCGACGGCTTCGTGATTGCCCGCGTGCTCGGCCAGCGGGGCGTTGACGTCACGGTGTTCGTCCTCGGCGCGCTCGCAAACGTGCGGGGCGATGCCCGCGTGAACCTCGAGATCCTCGGGCGGCTTGGGTCGCCGGTGGTCGAAGTGCAGGGCGAGGAGGCGTGGGAGCTGCACGCGTCCGAGCTGGCGGCGTGCGACCTGATCGTGGACGCCATGTTCGGCACCGGGCTGAAGACGCCGCTCAGCGGTTTCTACGAGACGGTGATTGCCGACCTCAACAGCCTCGACGCCACCGTGGTCTCGGTCGATCTGCCGAGCGGCCTCTCGGCCGACACCAACGAGGTGATCGGCCCCGCCGTGCGGGCCGACCTCACCGTCACCCTGGCGGCGCCGAAGCTGCCGCTCGTCCTCCCGCCGGCGCGGGCCCTGGCGGGCGAGCTGGTGGTCGTTGACATCGGTATCCCGCCGCAGGTGATCGACGGGCTCGAGGGGCCGCGCGTGGAGGTGTTGACGCGCGAAGGGCTCAAGGGACTGGTGCCCGAGCGCGAGGCGGAGGGCCACAAGGGCGACTACGGCCACGTGCTCGTCGTGGCAGGCTCGCGCGGCAAGACCGGGGCAGCGCACTTGGCGGCGACCGGGGCGTTGCGGTGCGGGGCCGGTCTGGTGACGGTGGCCACGCCAGCCTCGTGCCTGCCGGTCGTGGCGGCGCTTGGCGCCGAGTACATGACGCTTCCGCTACCCGAGACCGGTGAGGGTGAGGTAAGCGCGGCCGCCATCGACGAGATCCTCGCCGGTCCCTGGGACGTGATCGCGGCCGGGCCGGGCCTGGGGACCGGCGATGGCGTGCGCGGGCTGGTGACCGGCCTGATCGAGCGCGCCTCGGTGCCCTTGGTGCTGGATGCGGATGCGCTCAACGTCCTGGCCGGCGATCCCGGGCGCCTGGCGGCCCGGGACGGCCAGGTTGTCGTCGTCACGCCCCACCCGGGCGAGATGGCCCGGCTGCTCGGGCTGACCACCGCCGAGGTCCAGGCCAACCGCCTCGAGTCGGCCCGCAACCTGGCCACCGCGCGCGGCCTTCACGTCGTCTTGAAGGGGCACCGGTCGCTGGTCGCGACGCCCGGCGGCGCCGTTTTCATCAACACGACCGGCAACCCGGGGATGGCGACAGGCGGGACCGGCGACGTGCTCACCGGCGTGATTGCCGCGTGGCTGGGGCAGCTGGGAGACGCCGAGGCTGCCTGCCGGCTCGGCGTCTACCTGCACGGCGCGGCAGGCGACCTGGCGGCCGGCGATGAGGGCCAGGTGGCGATGACCGCGCAGGATCTTGCCGTCCACCTGGGAGACGCGCTTCTCGAACTGACGGCCGAACCCCGGCGTTCGGACACGCGATGACGGCGCCTCGGGTCGTGGTCACCGGGTCGGAAGCCGAGACTGCCGCCGTGGCTTCGGCGCTGGCGGCGCGCCTCGAGCCGAACAGGGTCGTGCTGCTGATCGGCGATCTGGGCGCCGGCAAGACCGCGTTCGTGCGCGGAATGGCGGCGGGGCTCGGGATCGACCCGGACGAGGTCAGCAGCCCCACCTTCACGCTCGTGCAGGAGTACCGCGGCCCCCGCACCCTGTATCACGTGGATCTGTACCGCGTCGAGGGCGCCGAGGCGGAAGACCTCGGCCTCGAAGAGCTGACCTCGGGTGGGGGAGTGGTGGCGATCGAGTGGGCCGAGAAGCTGCCCGGGCCGATCCCCGGGGCCATCACCGTCTCGCTTACCGACCTGGGCGGAGACAAGCGGGAGATCAGGATCGATTCATCGACGAACCTGGAAGACCGAAGGTAGCACCCCCTGATCCCTGATCCCCGATCCCTGATCCCTGATCCCTGATCCCCGTCACTCCGACCTGTAGTTCGGCGCTTCCTTGGTGATGATCACGTCGTGGACGTGGCTCTCGCGCATCCCGGCGGGCGTGATCCGCACGAGGCGCGCCTCGGTCTGCAAAGCCGCAATCGACGCGCAGCCGCAGTAGCCCATGCCGGCGCGCAGCCCGCCGACCAGCTGATGGATCATCGCGGCCACGGTGCCCTTGTAGGCCACGCGCCCCTCGATCCCCTCTGGAACCAGCTTCTCGCCCGACTCCTGCGGCCCGTCGATGTCGAAGTCGTCCTGGAAGTAGCGGTCGCGGCTGCCCCGGCGCATGGCGCCGATCGAGCCCATGCCGCGGTACTCCTTGAAGCTGCGGCCCTGGTAGAGCACCACCTCGCCGGGGCTCTCGTTGGTGCCGGCGAACAGGCTGCCGATCATCACCGAGCTGGCGCCGCAGGCAATCGCCTTGGTGATGTCACCCGAGAAGCGGATGCCGCCGTCGGCGATGATCGGGATCCCGCGGGCCTGCGCGACGCGCGCGCAGTCGAGGATGGCGGTGATCATCGGCACGCCGATGCCCGCGATGACGCGGGTCGTGCAGATCGAGCCGGCGCCGATCCCGACCTTCACCGCGTCCACGCCGCGGGCAATCAGGTCCTCGGTGGCCTCGGCGGTCGCGACGTTGCCGGCGATCAGGTCGACGTCCGGGAACTTCTCGCGCAGCATCTCGACGACGTCGAGGACCTTCTGCGAGTGGCCGTGTGCGGTGTCGACGACGAGGACGTCCACGTGGGCGTCGGCAAGCGCGCGGGCGCGGTCGAGCACGTCCTTGCCGGTGCCGACGGCCGCCCCGACGCGCAGGCGCCCCAGCTCGTCCTTGCACGCCACCGGGTACTTGATCACCTTCTGGATGTCCTTGACGGTGATCAGCCCCTTCAGGCGATCCTGGCCGTCGATCACCAGCAGGCGC
>JARKSS010000281.1 GCA_029974175.1 Vicinamibacterales bacterium | reverse complement strand
GGGGCCGGGCAAGCTGGGGCCTACGGGGTGGAAGCTTGTTCCTGGCCCGCGTATTTCCCCACGACCACGGCCGCCGGGCGAAGCACCTCGCCCCGCACCAGGTAACCCTTCTTCACCACGGCCTGCACGACCTCGTCCTGCGCGGGGTCGTCCACCTCCGTCAGCGACACGGCGTCGTGCCAGGCCGGGTCGAAGCGCTTCCCTTCGGCCTCCATCGGCGTGACGCCGTGTGCGGCGAAGCGGGCGAGCAGCAGCTGGCGCACCAGGTCCACGCCGCGGACGAACGCCTCGTCGGTGGCAGATGGCGCCGCGGCCAGCGCCCGATCGAGGTTGTCGGCGATTTCGAGGAAGTCGGCCAGGATTGCGCGCCGGGCCCGCTCGATGTCGCGGTCGAGATCGCGCCGCAGGCGCGCGCGGACCTGGTCGAACTCGGCCGCGCTTTCGCGGTACTTCGTCGCGTAGTCCTTGATCGCCCGGTCCTTCTCGGCGATCTGCCGCTCGAGCTCTTCGAGGTAGGTTGGCTTGCGAAGCGGTTCGACCGGCGCGCCGGTCTCGCCACCCATCCACCGCCGCCGGTCAACGACCTTCACCGGGCCGTCAACCGGCTCGCTGTCCTTCAGGTTGGTCCTGTTGTCGTTCATCGAATCGCGTGTACGTACCGCCCCCGCCCGTCGCCCGCTACGGCCATGGCGGGGCGAGCGGAGGCGGCGCTACTGGGCCGCAGCTTCGGCGAAAGCAAAGGTGAGGTGATCGCCCTCCAGGCCGATTCGCACCCGGCCGCCGTGCTCGAGGCGCCCGAAGAGGATCTCGTCGGTGAGCGGGTCGCGCACCTCCGCCTGGATCACCCGCGCGAGGGGGCGCGCACCATAGATCGGGTCGTAGCCGCGCCGCGCGAGCCACGCCCGAGCGTCGGGCTCGAGGGTGATCTCAATGTGCCGCTCCGAGAGCTGCGACTCGAGCTGCAGGATGAACTTCTCGACGATCGTCTCCATCACCGAGGGGCTGAGCGGTGCGAAGGTGACCGTCGCATCGAGGCGGTTGCGGAACTCGGGGCTGAAGATCCGCTCGATGGCCGTCCGGGCCCGGCTCCGCGCCGCCTGGTCGCGCAACCCGGACGCCTGCGCCGAACCACCGCCCCCGAACCCGATCGAGCCGGCGCTCATCTCGCGCGAGCCGGCGTTCGAGGTCATGATCAGCACCACCTGCCGGAAGTCGGCGCGCCGGCCGTTGTTGTCGGTCAGCGTCGCGTGGTCCATCACCTGCAGCAGGATGTTGAACATGTCGGGGTGCGCCTTCTCGATCTCGTCGAGCAGCACCACCGAATAGGGATGGGTCCGGACGGCGTCCACGAGCAGGCCGCCCTGCTCGAAGCCGACGTACCCGGGAGGCGCGCCGATCAGCCGCGACACGGCGTGTTTCTCCATGAACTCGCTCATGTCGTAGCGCAGGAACTCGTTGCCGAGGTGCAGCGCCAGCTGCCGCGCCAGCTCGGTCTTGCCCACCCCCGTCGGCCCCGTGAAGAGGAAGCAGCCGGCCGGGCGGTCGGGCTGCGCGAGGCCGGCGCGCGACCGCTTGATCGCCGCCGCCACGATCCGGACCGCCTCGTCCTGGCCGAAGACGACGCGGCGCAGCGACGCTTCGAGCGTCCGCAGCCGCTCCTTCTCCGACGAGGTTGCCTGCTTGTCGGGGATCCGCGCCATGCGGCCCACCACCCGTTCGATCTCCGCCGGGGTCACCCGCCGCGGCGCCGCTTCCCCGGTCCCGGCCGCGGGCGCCTGCAGGCGCAGCATCGCCCCGGCCTCGTCGAGGATGTCGATGGCGCTGTCGGGCAGCCGGTATTCCCTCAGGAAGCGCTTGGCGAGCCTGGCCGCCGCCTCGAGGGCGGCGTCCTCGTACTCCACCTGGTGGTGCTCCTCGTACCGGCTTCGCAGTCCCTGCAGGATGCGGATGGTCTCCTCGACGCTCGGCTCCTCGACGACCACCTTCTGCAGCCGCCGCGCGAGGGCGCGGTCCTTCTCGATCTGCTTGAACTCCTCGAAGGTGGTCGAGCCGACCACGCGGAGCTCGCCCGCCGTG
>JARKSS010000267.1 GCA_029974175.1 Vicinamibacterales bacterium | reverse complement strand
CTGCTCCTTCTCCTTCAATCGTCCGCCGCCGCTCCCGCACAGCCCGAGCTGGCCCCGGCAACGCAATACGACCCGAAGATTCCGACGCTGCAGCAGGTGGTCGGGCACGACGTGGGTGAGCGCATCTCGTCTCCCGAGGAGATTGCCGCCTACCTGAAGGCCCTCCACGCCGCTGATCCCGCCCGGTCGCGTCTCGTCGAGTACGCGCGCAGCTGGGAAGGGCGCCCGCTGCACGTGCTGATCGTCGGCTCGAAGGAGAGACTGGAGAAGCTCGACCAGGTGAAGGCTGACCTCCGGCGGCTGGCCGATCCGCGTCAGCTGTCCGTCGCGGATGCCGATCGACTGGTCGAAGAACTGCCGGTGGTGACCTGGCTGCTGCACTCGGTGCACGGCGACGAGACCACCTCGTCGGATGCGGCGCTTGCCGAAGCCTACCACCTGCTCGCCGCGCGCGGCAGCGAGGCGGTGGACACCATCCTCCGCGAGTCGATCGTGCTCATCGATCCGCTGCAGAATCCCGACGGGCGCGCCCGCTTCCTCTCGCACTACCTCCTCGCGGCGGCGGCGCGTCCCGACCCCGACCCGGTGGCGGCCGAGCACGACGAGCCCTGGCCCAGCGGGCGGTCGAACCACTACCTGTTCGACATGAACCGCGACTGGCTCGCGCTGTCGCAGCCCGAGACGCGCGGCCGCGTTGCCTTCGCCCTCGAGTGGTTCCCGCACGTGGTGGCCGACCTGCACGAGATGGGGGGCGACTCGACCTACTACTTCGCGCCACCGGCCGAGCCGGCAAACCCGTACATCACCGCGAAGCAGTTCGAGTGGCTCAACGTCCTCGGGCGCGAGAACGCACGGCGTTTCGACGAGCGGGGCTTCGCGTACTTCGTACGCGAGGTATTCGACTCGTTCTACCCGGGCTACGGTGAGTCGTGGCCCATCTTCCACGGCGCCATCGGCATGACCTTCGAGCAGGCGTCGCCGAGCGGCCTGCTGTTCCGCCGCGACGACGAAACGCTCCTCAGCTATCGGCAGGGCATCGTGCAGCATTTCACGGCGGCGATCACGACCGCCGAGACGGCAGCCCGCCATCGCGAACGGATCCTGCGCGACTTCCTCGAGTACCGCCGCAGCGCGGTGCGGGACGGCGAGCGCGGACCGGTGCGCGAGTACCTGATTCCTCCGGGCACCGACCCGGCGCGCCACCACCGCCTCGCCGAGCTGCTCGTGATGCACGGTCTCGAGGTGCGGAGGGCCGATGAGCCGGTGAAGGCCGGCGCGCGCACGCTTCCGGCGGGGACCCTCGTGCTTCCGCTGGCGCAGCCAGGGTCGCGGCTGCTGCGCAACATGGTCGAGCCCACGATTCAGATGGACGAGAAGTTTCTGAAGGAGCAGGAGCGCCGCCGGCAGAAGCGGCTCGGGGACCAGATCTACGACATGACGGCCTGGAGCCTGCCGCTGCTGTTCGACCTCGAGATCGTCGCCCATCCCCAGCCCTCGGGCGCAAAGACGTCGGCAGTCACGCTGGCCTCGGCGACGTCCGGCAGCCCGCTCCCGCCGGCCAAGGTCGGGTACCTGCTGCCCTGGGGCAGCGGCACGGCCGCGGCGGTGGCCGAGGCACTGCAGGCGGGCATCCGCGTCAGGGCCGCGGGAGACGCCTTCACCCAGGCCGGGCGGAAGTATCCGCTCGGCACCGCGATCGTCCGGGTCTCGGAGAATGGGCCCGACCTCGCCTCCCGGCTCGGGCCGATCGTCGCGCGGCACAGGGCCGAGGCCGTCCCTCTCGAAACCAGCTGGGTCGAGGAGGGGATCTCGCTCGGGAGTGACCGCGTCGTGGCGCTCAAGGCGCCGCGCGTCGCGCTGGCGTGGGACGTGCCGGCCTCGAGCGCCTCGGCTGGCTGGACGCGGTACGTGCTCGAACGCCGCTTCGGGCAGCCGGTGACGGCCATTCGCACCGCCGCCCTCCGCACCGCCGACCTCACGCGCTACGACGTGATTGTCCTGCCCGCCGGCGACTACACGCAGGCGCTCGGCGAGGACGGCGTCAGGCGGATGAAAGAGTGGGCGAGGATGGGCGGCACGATCGTCACGCTCGGGGAGGCGTCACGGTGGGCCACCCGCGAGAAGGTCGGGCTGCTCGAGACGACGACCGAATTGCGCGGCGGCAAGCCCGACGTCGCGCCGGCCGAGGACGAGAAGCCGAAAAGCGCCCCGGCCGAGGAGCCGGCCAAGCCGTTCGACTTCCAGCAGGCGATCCAACCCGACCGCGATGCGCCCGACGCCGTACCTGGTGCCATCATGCGCGTCTCGCTCGACACCGAGCACTGGCTCACCGCCGGCCTCGACGAGGAAATCCAGGTCGTGGTGGAGGGACGCCGCATCTTTACACCGATCAAGCTCGACAAGGGACGCAACGTGGGCGTGTACGCGCCGAAGGACCGGCTGCTCGCCGCCGGGTTCGCCTGGGAGAACCCGAAGGAGCAGCTGCCGCAGAAGGCGTTTCTCCTGCACCAGCCGCTCGGCCGCGGTCACGTGATCGCGTTTGCCGAGGATCCGAACTACCGCGCCTTTGCCGAGAGCACCGAGTTGCTGTTCCTGAACGCGGTGCTGCTCGGGCCGGCGCACTAAGGTCTTTGTTCCGCGTCCTGCGTGTGCCCGTGCAGGTGCGGGTGCGAGTGCTGGCGGCCGGGGTGGGTGTGGCGGTGGGCGTGAACCAGGTTCGCCCGCTGGAGGAGGGGCAGGTCCGCCAGGATGGCCGCCGGCGGCGCGTCGGCCACGAGGTGTCCTTCGTTCAGGACGCAGCAGCGGTCGGCGATGTCCTCGAGGGCGCCGAGATCGTGCGTGGCCGTGACCACGGTCTTCACGCCCCCCGCCCAGCCGACCAGCAGGTCGATCAGCTCGCTCTCGCTCCGCGGGTCGAGTCCCGCCGCCGGCTCGTCGAGCAGCAGCACGTCGGGGTCGAGCACGAGAACGCTCGCCAGCGCCACCCGCTTCTTCTCGCCCGTGGAGAGGCGCTGGGGCACGCGGTCGCGCAGGTGTGCCACCCGCAGCTTCTCCATCGTTTCCCCCACGCGCGCATGCAGTTCGGTGCGCTCCCACCCGAGCTGGAGCGGCCCGAACGCCACCTCGTCGAAGACGGTCGGGTTGAACAGCTGCGCGTCGGCATCCTGGAACACGAGGCCGACCTGGCGCCTGAACGAGTAGGCGAAGTCATCCGGTGCGAACGCCGCCTCGGTGAGCGGCGTGCCGCGGTAGCGCACCAGGCCGGCGTCGGGGAACAGCAGGCCGTCGAGCAGGCGCAGCAGGGTTGACTTCCCTGAACCGTTCGCTCCGACCAGCGCAACGCGGCTTCCGTCTTCGATTGACAGCGAGATCTCCCGCAGGGCCGTGACGTCCTGGTACCGGCAGGTGACGTCGCTCAACTCGTAGACCAACTTTCGAGAAGGCCTCCCTGTCCCGGGGTCTTCGCGGTGAACGTGATCTCGCACGCGGTCTGACATTACCGTCCCATCCAGACGCCCAGGCCTGCCAGCAGGGCGAAGGCGCCAAGCGCAGCCCAGTCGCGCGAGCGCATGCGAAACTCGTCGGCCACGTGAATCTCGCCGCGGAAGCCGCGCGACTGCATCGCCAGAAAGACGTCCTGGCTCAGGCGCATCGAGCGCTCGAGCAGCACTCCGGCCGCCGCCGCGGTCGTCCGCCTCCGTTCCGGTCCAGGAAGCCGCCCGACCGTGCGGCTGCGCCGCGCGTCCAACATTGCGTGGGCCGCCTGCAGGAGAAGGAGGATGTACCGCCAGGTCATGCCCAGCACGACCACCGCGACCGCGGGTACTCGAAAGGCCCTGAGCGCCTTCAGGACGTGCGTCCAGGGCGTGGTGAACACCAGCAGGGAGGCCAGCGTTGCCGCGGCGAGTACCCGCAAGAGGAGGTACGCCGCGCTGGTCGCCCCCTGCACGGTGACGGTCAGGCCGCCTGGCAGGGTGAACCACGCCCGGCCCGGTGTCGTGAACAGGGCGGGCAGGGCGATGATCCCGGTGAAGGCAAGCGCGCCCAGCCAGAGCCGCAGGATCAGCCGGCGAAACGGCAGCCGTGATGCCAACGCGCCGGTCAGCGCCACCAAGAGGAGGGCCGCCAGCGTGGCCAGGTTGCGCGCGAGTGCCACCGCCCCCACGAGCGCCAGCACGCCGGCGAGCTTCACTCGAGGATCCAGCTGTTGCAGCAGCCCACGGGCGCCTGCCCGGCGCTCGGCTTCCCTCGCTCGGTCGATGACCTCGAGCAGCGCGTCAAGGGTGCGTTCGACGTAGCCTCGCCGGATCGTCACTCGGTCTTACCCGGAGGTCCGTCCCTCGCGGCGTCCCAGGCGCGCCAACCGGTCGAGCAGGAGGAAGGCGAGGATCACCAACCCGACGCCAAGCACCGCCGACAGGACGTAACCGAAGCTGGCGCTGCGCACGAACGGGGGAGCGTAATCGGGCCACGGGGCCGTCCACACGGCCGACAGGCGGTCGAGGCCGGCGGGCGCCTCGGCGGGGGGGGCAACGCCGAGCGACGCGTCGGCAATCTCCTGGCGTGCCGCCGGATCGTTGAAGTCCTCGGCGGCCCACTCGCCCCAGGCCGTTCCCGCGGCCAGGATGCCGAGCGGCGCCAGGACCATCAGGAGGCCAAGCCCCGCCCACAGCGGCCGAAGGCCTCCGCCGCGCACCGCCTTTCCCGGTGCAGCCGCGGGCGGCATTCCCGCCCCGTGCGCGAGCAGCGACGGATCGGACCGCTGCAGGAACGCGACGACGCCGGCCGAGAAGGCGAGCTCGGCCAGACCGGCGATCGTCAGGTGCCCGAGCATCATCGCGGGGACCGCGATTCGCAGCGGGTACGGGGCGTAGAGAGGGGCCCCCGACGCATCGGCGAAAAACATCGGCTGCAGGCCGAACTCGACGGCCGTCAGCAGTGCCGCCAGGTTCACCGCCACGTACCCCGCCAGGCCGGCGGCCAGCGCACGGCGAGGCGAAGACAGGGGGGCATTCCCGGCGACAGCGCGGTAGACGGCCCAGGCCGCCAGCGAGCCGGCGACCGCCATGTTGACGCAGTTCGCCCCGAGCGTCGTGATGCCGCCGTCACCGAAGAAGAACGCCTGGATGGCCAGCGCCACCGAGATCGCCAGCACCGACGCCCACGGGCCGAGGACGACCGCGGCCAGCGCCACGCCGGTCGCATGCCCCGTCGTTCCGCCGGGCAGCGGGATGTTGAACATCATCACGACGAACGAGAAGGCGGCGAAGAGCGAGAGCAGCGGTACGAGCCGCGTGTGGAGCGCGGCGCGGACACGGCGAAGGGCCACGTACCAGAAAGGTGCCGCGCCGGCGTAGAGCGCGGCGCTGGTGAGCGGGCTGAGGTATCCGTCGGGGATGTGCATCGCGTCCCGGGACAGCGTAGCACACCCCGATCCGGCGGAGCAGGGCATTGACCGTGCTCGCCGTCGGGTATGATGGCGGGGTTCTCCGGGGGCGACGCGACGCGATGGGCCCAATCTCAATCACGTTCAAGCTCGACATGATCCAGACGCTGGCCCTCGCGGCTGTCGTCCTGTTCGCCGGCTACGGGATCCGGCGCCGGGTGGCCGTCCTCGACCGCTACAACATCCCGGCACCCGTGGTGGGGGGATTCCTCTTCGCCGCCGTATCCCTGGCGTTGCGCCTGGCCGGCGTCATCGCCTTCGAATTCGACACCACGCTCCAGTCGCCTTTGATGATTGCCTTCTTCACGACCATCGGCCTCGGCGCGAGCCTCGGCCTGCTGCGCGTGGGGGGGCCGCAGGTGCTGCTGTTCTGGGTGCTGGCGTCGCTGCTCGTCATCCTGCAGGACGTAATCGGTCTCGGTCTCGCCAGACTGCTCGGCGTCCACCCGTTTCTCGGGCTCATCGCCGGCTCGATCACGATGACCGGCGGCCACGGCACCGGCGCCGCGTTCGGGAAGCTGATAGAGGAGCAGTACGCGTTCCCGGGCGCCGTCACGCTGGCCATGGCCGCGGCCACCTTCGGCCTCGTGAGCGGCGGCCTGCTGGGCGGGCCCATTGCGACCCGCCTGATCAGGCGCCGGGGCCTGGTCCCGCGCCCTGCCGCCGAGGCCGCGCCGGCGCCGGTTGCCGCCTCGGAGTACCACCCCCTCGACCAGGAGATCGATACCGAGCCGGCTGGTGCAGCTCCCACCGCGTACACGCTGCTGAAGGTCGTCACCATCACGCTGGTCGCCATGTGGGCGGGCGCGGCGCTCGGCTCCTGGATCCAGGGAACCACCGGCATCACGCTCCCCGCCTACATCGGCGCGATGATCGTCGCCGCGGTGCTGCGAAACGTGGACGATGGGGTGGGAGCGTTTGGGAAGCGGCGCGGGAGGCGGAAACCGGGGCTGTTTGCCATCGAGCAGCGCGTGGTGGACGACGTCGGTACGGTGGCGCTGTCGCTGTTCCTCTCGATGGCGCTGATGTCGCTGAAGCTGTGGGAGCTGTTCGACCTGGCCATCCCGATGCTGGTCATCCTCGCCGCGCAGGTCATGATGATGGGCCTGTACGCCACCTTGGTCACCTTCTGGCTCATGGGCCGTGACTACGACGCCGCGGTCATGGCCGGGGGCCACTGCGGGTTCGGGCTGGGGGCGACGCCGAACGCGGTGGCCAACATGGAGGCGATTACAGAGCGCTTCGGGCCGGCGCCGCGCGCTTTCCTCGTGTTGCCGCTGGTGGGCGCCTTCTTCATCGACTTCACGAACGCCCTTATCATCACCACGTTCCTGAACCTGGTGCGGCCGTAGGGGGCGGCCCTCGTGGCGCGCTCGCTGCGCCTGCTGCAGTGAGTAAACGTGGGCTGGAGGCAGCGCGATTGAAGAGAACAGCACTCGTCACGGGCGCATCGTCCGGCATCGGCGCCGAGCTGGCGCGCGTCTTTGCCGCCAACGGCTTCGACCTGGTGATCACCGCGCGGCGCCGCGACCGCCTCGAGGCGCTGGCCGCCGAGCTTCACGACCGCCACGGGTGCTGCGTCCATGTGATCGCGGCCGACCTGGCCGACCCGTCGGCCCCGTCGCGCATTGCCCGCGAGGTCGCCGAGGCGGGCCTCCAGGTCGATGCGCTGGTGAACAACGCCGGTTACGGTCTGCCCGGTTCGTTCCTGTCGTCGCCGTGGGAGTCGCACCGGGCGTTCATCCAGGTGATGGTGACGGCGATCGTCGAGCTGTGCCGGCTGTTCGCTCCCGGCATGGTGGAGCGGCGCCGCGGCTGGATCATCAATGTCGGGTCGGTGGCAGGGCTCGTCCCGGCGACGGCCGGGCACACGCTGTACGGCGCCGTGAAGGCTCTCGTCATCCGCTTCTCCGAGTCACTGGCCCTCGAGCTGAGGCCGCATGGCGTGCAGGTGACCGCCCTGTGCCCGGGCTTTACCTATAGCGAGTTCCACGACGTGAACCGGATGCGGGCGCAAGTCAGCCGGCTGCCGTCCTTCCTGTGGCTGCACGCCGACCGCGTGGCCCGCGAGGGATACGACGCGGTGATGCGAGGCGACCGCGTCTTCGTCAACGGGCGCGTCTACCGTGCCATCGTCCTGGGCGCCCGACTCGCGCCCACGTGGCTCGTCAACCTGGCGTCCCGGAAGATGGCGCCCCGGTTTCGGCGGACGTAGGAGCTTCCCATGACCAAACCACGCATCGCGATGCTCTGTCTCTCGGTCCTCGTGCTGGGCCTAGCCCGGGCGGCCGACGCGCAGGTGGATGCGCGGCTCTTCCGCCAGCCGGCCATCTCGGCCACGCACATTGCGTTCGTCTACGCCGGCGACATCTGGGTCGTCCCGAAGCAGGGCGGCGTGGCCGTGCGCCTCTCGTCGCCCCGCGGCGAGGAGCAGTTCCCGCGCTTCTCGCCCGACGGGTCGCGCATTGCCTTCAGCGCCAACTACGACGGGAACACCGACGTCTACGTCGTGCCGGCGCTGGGCGGCGACCCGGTGCGGGTGACCCACCATCCGATGGCCGATCGCGTGATCGGGTGGCATCCCGACGGCAAGCGGGTGCTGTTCGCCTCGAGCCGCGAGAGCGGCCGCCAACGTTACAGCCAGTTCTTCCTGGCTCCCGCCGACGGCGGGGAGGCGACAAAGCTCCCGGTCCCTTACGGCGAGTTCGGTTCGTTCTCGCCCGACGGCCGGCAGTTCGCCTACATGCCGATGTCGCAGGACTTTCGAACCTGGAAGCGGTACCGGGGCGGGTGGGCGCCCGACATCTGGCTCTTCGACCTGACGACGTTCACCGCCCGGAACCTGACCAGGCACGAGGCCAACGACGCCCACCCGATGTGGTTTGGCGATCGGCTGTACTTCATGTCCGACCGCGGACCCGAGAGGCGGCAGAACCTCTGGGTGCTCGATCTGGAGTCGGGCGCCACCCGTCAGGTGACGACGTTTCGCGACTACGACATCACGTTTCCCTCGGCCGGCCCGACCGACATCGTCTTCCAAAACGGCGGGCGGTTGTACGTGCTCGACGTGGTCGGCGGCGGCCAGCCGCGCGAGGTGAAGGTCCAGGTGGTGACCGACCGGGCGACCCTCAAGCCCCAGGTGGCGAAAGTCGAGGCGCTGCTCCGCGCCCCTTCCGTGTCACCCACCGGCAAACGCGCCGCCTTCGAGGCCCGCGGCGACCTGTTCTCGATTCCCGCCGAACACGGCCCGGTCGTGAACCTCACCAACACGTCCGGGGTGGCCGAGCGCTACCCGCGCTGGTCGCCCGACGGGAAGACGCTGGCGTACTGGAGCGATCGCTCTGGTGAATACGAGCTGACCTTCCGCGCCGCGGACGGCCCCGGCGAGGAGGAGACCGTCACCAGGCTCGGCCCCGGCTTCCGCTACCGCGTCTTCTGGTCGCCCGACAGCCGCAAGCTGGCGTTCATCGACCAGGCGATGCGCATCTGGCTCTACGACCGCGATGCGAAGAAGCCGGTCCGCATCGACACGAGCCCCACCTGGATCTCCCACGGCGGCCTCGAGAACTTTGTCTTCTCCTGGTCGGCCGACTCGCGCTGGCTGGCCTACAGCCGGCCCGTTGAGAGCGGCAACAACGCGATCTTCCTGTACGACACGCGCGCGGGGGCACTGCACCGGGCCACGGTTGGTTACTTCTCGGACGGGCAGCCCACCTTCGACCCGGACGGCAAGTACCTGTTCTACGCGTCGGACCGGTCGTTCCAGCCGACCTACGGGTCGTTCGACAACTCGTGGACCTATGCGAACCCGACGCGCCTTGTCGCGCTCCCGCTCCGGCGCGACGTTCCCTCGCCGCTCGCGCAGCGGAACGATACCGAGGGCGGGGCAGACGCGGCGAAGGAGGGCGAGAAAGACGGGCCGGAAGGCGAGAAGACCAGGCCGGCCAGCGAGAAGGGCGGCGCCGGGAAGGCGGCCGCGGGGCAGGAGAAGGCCGGCGAGGCAGCCAAGGCGGGCGAGAGGCCGCAGCCGGTCGAGATCGACCTCGACGGCCTCGAGGCGCGCGCCGTCGTGCTGCCGCCGAGGGCCGACACCTACCGCAACCTCCACGCCGTGTCCGGCAAGCTGCTGTTTCGCCGCCTGCCCCGGCAGGGCAGCGGCCCCGACGCCAAGAGCCCGATCCTCTACTACGACCTGGCCGAGCGCGAGGAGAAGACGATCCTCGACGATGCCGACGGGTTCGAGGTGACCTCGGACGGCAAGAAGCTCCTGGTCGGCAGCAAGCGGAAGTTCGCCATCGTCGAGGTGAAGGCGGCGCAGAAGTTCGAGAAGCCGATGCGGACCGCCGAGATGCAGGCGCGCGTGGACCCTCGCGCCGAGTGGCGCCAGATCTTCAGCGACGCCTACCGCTTCGAGCGCGACTACTTCTACGACCCCGGCATGCACGGGGTGAATTGGGCCCAGGTGCGCGATCACTACCTGCGGCTCCTCGACGACGCGGTGACCAGGTGGGACGTGAACTTCGTGCTGGGCGAGTTCATCGCCGAGCTGAACGCCTCGCACACCTACCACGGCGGCGGCGACCTCGAGGAGCCCGCGCGCCGCGGCGTCGGGATGCTGGGCGTGGACTGGGCGCTCGACGAAGAGGCCGGCGCCTACCAGGTGAAGCACATCGTGTCGGGCGGGCCCTGGGACGCCGACGTCCGCTCGCCGCTGGCCGAGCCCGGCGTGAACGTGAAGGAGGGGGACTACATCCTCGCGGTCAACGGCGTGCGCCTCGAGCCCGACCGCGACCCGTGGGCAGCCTTCGAGGGGCTGGCCGACATGCCGGTCACGCTCACGGTGAACTCGAAACCGACGTTCGCGGGCAGCCGGCAGATGGTCGTCAAGACGCTCGCCGACGAGACCGAGTTGAGGTTCCGGGAGTGGATCGAGCAGCGCCGCAAGCGGGTGGACGAGGCGACCGGCGGCAGGGCCGGGCATATCTACGTGCAGAGCACCGGGGTGGACGCGCAGAACGAGCTGGTGCGCCAGTTCATGGCGCAGTGGCGCAAGGACGGCCTGGTGATCGACGAGCGGTGGAACAGCGGCGGGCAGATCCCGGACCGCTTCATCGAGCTGCTGAACCGGCCGATGCTCAGCTACTGGGCCTCGCGCGACGGCGAGTCCCAGCAGTGGCCGCCGGTTGCCCACGCCGGGCCCAAGGTGATGCTGATCAACGGCTGGAGCGGGTCGGGGGGCGATGCCTTCCCGTTCTACTTCCGGGAGGCCAAGGTGGGGCCGCTCATCGGCACGCGAACCTGGGGCGGCCTGATCGGCATCAGCGGGGCGCCGCCGCTCGTCGATGGCGGCGCGGTGACCGTCCCGACCTTCAGGATGTATGACGTCCGGGGGCGGTGGTTTGCCGAGGGACACGGCGTCGAGCCCGACATCGCGGTCGAGGACGACCCGTCGCAGCTGGCCAAGGGCGTAGACCCACAGCTCGAACGGGCCATCGAGGAACTGCTGGCCCGGATGGCGAAGCAGCCGTCGCCGCCGGTGCGCCCGGCGCCGGAGAAGCGGTAGAACAGGCCCAGGAGACATCCGTATGTTGAGGTCGTTCGGTCACGTCGCTCTGTTGGCCAGCATGACCGCGGTCACGCTGGGTGGTTCTTCGCCCGCGCCCTCTGCCGTCCGCCTCCCGCCTTTCGTCGCCTCCCGGTCTCCGGCCGTCCGCCACCTGCCTGACAGCGCCGGCGG
>JARKSS010000252.1 GCA_029974175.1 Vicinamibacterales bacterium | reverse complement strand
CGCGCGGGTCGCGGTCGCGCAGCTCGGCCGCCACGTAGAACGCATTGTTGTCGTAGGCGAACCGGACGCGCGTTTCCTCGCTGGCAGGCTCCCCCTCCTCGGGGTCGCGCTGCAGGAACCCCGACGCCGGCGGGGTCTCCTGCCAGACGGAATCGTCAAGGCGGCCGTCCACGTGCGGCGGCGAAGCGGCCTTGACGGCTGTCACTTCACGGGTGGGAGCGGGCTGCGTCCAACCGGTACCGGCAACGAAGAGCAGGACCAAGAAAAACGGGGCGAGCGGGCGACGACGGGACACGCTGCGTATTCTATCTCCCCGGCGTGGTCCGTTGTCCAATCCGCCCGCCCCCTGTCCGCTGGCCAGGCCGGCCCTGAAAGCGCTTACGCTGGCTCCGGGGCCTGCTTGAACGGCCAGCGGTGCGTCCACCGCGCCCAGGCGAAGAAGGCCGCGATGTCCAGCAGCAGCGTGCCCAGGCCGAAGGCGATCACCTCGGGGCCTGAGGTGGCGAAGAGGAAGATCCATCCGAACAGGGCTATCAGGTTCGGGATCGGGTAGAGCCACACCTTGAAGGGCCGCGGCATGTCGGGCGCGTTCCGCCGCAGGAGCGACAGCGCGATGATCTGGCCGATGAACTGCACCAGGATGCGGGTCGTGATCAGCGCGTCGATCACCATCCCCAGCGACAGCGTGCTCGCGGCAATCGCGATGAGGCCGATGAGCAGCAGCGAGACGTGCGGGAACCGCTTCGTGGGATGCAGCCGCGCGAAGGCCCGGAAGAACGTCCCGTCAACCGCCGCGGCGTACGGGATGCGCGAATAGCCCAGCAGCAGCGCGAACACCGACCCGAACGCCGTCCACAGCACCAGGGCCGTGAAGAGCGTGGCCACGCGCGATCCGTACACCCGCTCCATGAACGTCGCGACGATGAAGTCCGAGTTGGGGTGCGCCGAGGCCGGCACGAACTCGCGCCAGGGGACGACGCCGATGATCGACAGGTTGATGCCGAGGTAGATCAGCGCGACCGCGACCACGCTGATGAGGATCGACCGGGGGATGACCCGGCCCGGGTCCTTCACCTCGTCCCCGATGTAGGCGATGTTGTAGTAGCCCAGGTAGTCGTAGATCCCCACCCGCGACGCGGCCCCGAGGCCGAACAGGAACCCGATCGAGAAGGAGAACCCGCCCTCCGGGAAATCGAAGGCAAGCGCCGGGTCGAAGTGCATGGCGCCGGTGACGATGACGGCGGCGGTGGTGAGCAGCGTCCCGACCCAGAGGCTGACCGTCAGCTTGCCGATCGCGCTGATCTGCCGGTAGAGCAGCGCGATGTTGAGAACGCCCACGGCCATCGCGACCGCCACCGTCCCCCCGGGCGTCAGGCCGGGCCAGACGTACCGCAGGTAGCGGGCAAAGCCGATGTAGCCCGAGGCAATCTCCAGCGGGCCGCTGAGGATGAACTGCCAGATGAAAAGGAAGGCGACGAGCCGTCCCCACTTCTCGCGGCCGAAGCCCTCCCGGAGGTATTGGTACGACCCGCCCGACCCGGGCATCGCCGCGCCCAGCTCGCTCCAGATCAGGCCGTCGGCGATGACGATGATGAGGGCCGCAATCCAGCCCACCAGCGCCTGGGGGCCTCCCATCGCGGTCATCAGGAGCGGGATCGTGATGAAGGGGCCGATCCCGATCATGTTCGACATGTTGAGCGCCGTGGCCTGCAGGAGGCCGAAGCGGCGCAGGAGGGCGGGTTGCTGAGAAGGCTCAGAACTCATGGTTCAGCACTCGGGGCTCGGGATCCAGGCTCAGGACATCGAGGCGGCTGACGGAAAGGAGGCGGAGGGCTCGAGACCTGCGCGTCGCGTCCTCGATCCGGACGCGCCGAACGCCTCGAGCCCTGTGACCGTGAGCCGGCCAGTCAGAACGTGTCAGAAGAAGGGGAACAGCCGCTTCAGCTCGGCCTCGTCCGCGTGGCGGCCGTACTCGGTCAGCTCGAAGGCCTCGGCGTAGCGCACCTTGGCGGCCGCCTCGGGGCCCAGCTGCTTCACGAGGTGGTCGCGCACCACCTTGCTGACCCGGAATTCTCGGTTCTTCGCGAGCCACTGGCGCCGCGCCTTGGGGTCGGCCGGAACCTGGTCCAGCCGGCCGGCGTGCCACGGCAGCCACTCGTACATCTGCGACACGTGCGCATCGATCATGTCGAGCTTCTTCTCGATCACGTCGTCGATCGGCACGGCGATGTCGGGCTCGAACGGCGAGGGCTTCTGGAAGCCGTCTTCGAAGTACATGAAGACCGGGTTGGTGCGCAGGGCGGGCGTGTCGGGAGCGATGTTGGGGACCGTCACCATGAACGCGGCGTCCTGGAGGAGCACGCCGGTATAGCGATGGTCGGGGTGATAGTCGTTGGTCCGGGGCCCCAGCACGAGGTCGGCCTTCCACTCGCGGATCAGGCGGATGATCTGCTCGCGGATGTGCAGGTCGGGCATGAGCTGGCCGTCGTGGTTGTCGAGCACGATGTAGTCGATGCCGATGCGCCGGCCGGCTTCGCGGGCCTCGGCCCGGCGCCGGGCTGCCAGCGCCCCGCCTCCCTGCGACTGGTGGCCCGCATCGCCGTTGGTCACCGACACGAACCGCACGCGGTGCCCGGCCGCCGCCCACTTGGCGGCGACGCCCCCGGCGCGGATGTCGCAGTCGTCCGGGTGCGCCCCGAACGCGATGATGTTGAGCGGTGCCGCCGGCTTCTCCTGCGCCACGATCGAACGCCCGGCCCCCGCCGCCACGGCACATGCGAGCACCCCAATCGCGATCCACCTACCGTGATGGAACATGCTTCCTCCTCGCCTTGACCCGATCCCGTCGCCTGCGGCTCTGACTCCCTCAAAGCCGTGAGCCCTGAGCCATGAGCCTTGGGTCAGTACACGAAAAAAGGGCGGGACCTCGCGGCCCCGCCCCAGAGCATACACGATCGGGAGGGAACTAGAACCCGACACGCACGCCGATCTGCACGCGGCGCGCCCCCGGGCTGTTGGTGGCGTTCTCTGCGTTGCCTGGCGCGAAGGTCAGGAAGTTCGGCGAGGTGATGGTGGTGTTCGGGGCACCCCAGTTCACGTGGTTGAACAGGTTCGCCACCTCGATACGGAGCTCCGGCCTGACGCGGCCGAAGTTGAACCCCTTGAAGAGCGAGAAGTCGAAGTTCCACACCGGCGGGCGGCGGAAGCGGTTGCGCCCCGAAGTGCCGAAGCCTTCCCGCCCGAGCCCGGTCGGCTGCGAGAAGAGGCCCAGGTCGTAGTACGGCTCGGTGCCCGACCCGACCTTGCCGACGGGCTTGGGATCCGCGCTCACGTTGACGAAGACCGACCCGCACCCGACGCAGTTCAGATCGGGGTTGCTGCCGCCGATCGAATACGGCGTCCCCGAGTAGGCGCTGAACAGCCCGTTCAGCTGCCAGCCGCCGAGGATGGCGCCGAACGCACTCGTGTCGTCGCGGAGGAACGGCAGCTCCCAGGCGAAGCCAAGCTGGAAGTTGTGGGTGCGGTCGAACCCGGCGAGCGCGTAGTTGGCGTCGTACATCAGCGGGTGGTTCCAGGTGAGACCCACCCAGCCGTCCTCGTCGGCCATGTTCTTGGCGCGGCTGAGGGTGTAGGCCCCCTTGAGCATGAGCCCGTTCTGGAACGGCCGGTTCAGCGCGATCTGCAGCCCGTGGTACCGGCTCTTGGTCCGCGCCGCCCAGTCGTTGATGGCCGAGGTGCCCGCCTGCTCGAAGAACTTCAGGCCGGCGTTGCCCATCCCCGGTTCGCCGAAGTTGATGTTCAGGTCGGCGTACCCGCCGTCGGTGGCCGTGCCGACGTACGCGATCTCGACCGCGAGGTCGAGCGGCAGCCGGCGCTCGTAGGCGACGTTCCACTGCTGGATGATCGCCCGATCGACGTCGGTGGGGTTGGGCGACCGGAAGAACACGCCGCGCGGCAGCTGCACCTGCCCGGAGCTGACGTCCGGGATCGGCACGGGCGGGATCCCCTGCTCCAGCGTCGTGTTCCAGAAGTACTGTTCGGCGGTGTTGTTGAAGAAGATGTCGTACGGGAACGACCCGCGCATCGGCCGCGACCACGGCAGCGGGTTGATCGTGCGCCCGTAGCCGGCCCTCACGACCTGGTTCTCGCTCAGCCGGTAGGTCACCCCCAGGCGCGGCGCCAGGTACCACTCCTGCAGGTCGATGCCCACGTCCTTCGGCACGCTGCCGCGGCCGCCGAGCAGCACCGTGTAGGAATTGTAGTCGAGGCGCTCAATGCCGCTGTTGGCGCGCGACATCAGCGGGTAGTTCTCGACGCGAAGACCCAGGTTCAGCGTCAGCCGGTCGGTGGCCCGCCACCGGTCGTTGACGAAGATCGCCGTCTGCCACTCGCGGCCGGTCATGTCCTCGGTCTGGACGTCCTTGCCGTAGAAGTTCGGCAGGCCGAGCAGGAACGCCGCGAAGTTGTTCCAGCCCGGCGAGATGTACCCCGCCGCCCCGGTGGTGGTGTTGCTGAAGCTGAGGCCGCCCTTCAGGCCGTAGTTGCCGAACTCGGCCTGCCGGTGGTTCAGCTCGAGCTTGACCACGTCCACGCCGGCGCGCATCTCGTGCCTGGTGAACACCTTGGTCAGCGCGGTACTGAAGGTCCAGTTCTTCTCCTTGCGGAACAGCGGCATCCAGTTCGGCGTCCCGCCGATCGTGTAGCCGTTCTCGATGGTCGGCATGCCGCTCGCGCGGATGTCGTTCGGGTCGTTGGTCCCGGGAATCCCGAACTCGAGGCCGTAGTTGGTGCCGAAGTCAGGACCGGTGACCGTCTGGTCCTGGTGGTTGTAGCCGAAGTTGCCGTCGAGGACCAGCGTCGGGCTCAGCGTCCAGGTATGCCCGATGGCCCCGACGTAGACCCTCGTGTCGCCGATGCTGCCCTGGTCGAAGCCGAGGATGAAGTTGTCCACGACGTCCGCATCCAGCATCGAGAACTTGGCCCAGATCGAGTGGGCGGCGTTGCGCTGGAAGGTGAGCTTGAGGTCGTAGTTGGCCCGGTCCACCTGGACCTCACGTTCCTGGCGGAAGTCGTCGAGGATGTTGTTGTCGTTGAGGTCCTGGGTCCCGGGCATCGGGTAGAGGGTCATGATCCGCTGCGCGATCGGGCTGATCATGTTGCCCGGGATCTGGAAGTTGGCGAACTGCTGGCGCCCGACGCCGCCTGCTCCGCCGGTGAAGGGGTTGAAGAGGCGGAAGTCAGGGTAGGCGGCCGCGACCTCGGAGAAGTCGCCCTGGCGCATCCTCGCTGTCGGCACCGTGTAGGTGGCCGTGGTGCCACGGCGGTCTCGGAATTTCTCGTACCCCGCGAAGAAGAAGAACTTGTTCTTCACGATCGGGCCGCCGAGGGTGCCGCCGTAGATGTTGCGTGACAACGGCGGTTCGGCGATGTCGAACTGCTCGTTGAAATAGCTGTTGTTGTTGAGCCCCTCGTTGTTGTGGAACCAGAAGGCCGAGCCGCGGAACTCGTTGGTCCCCGACTTGGTCACGACCGTCTGCGCCGCGCCGGCCGCCATGCCGGTGTCGGCCCCGAAGTTGTTGGTCGCGACGTTGACCGTCTCGATCGTCTCGGCCGGGGCGATGTACCCGGCGTGGTGCGGCAGCCACACGTTCACCGACACGGCGCCGTCCACCCGCGTCGTGTTGGCGTTGGGCTGCGTGCCGTTCACCCAGGTCCGCATGGAGCGGCCCGGCGTGTCGATCTCGGCGTTCTGGAACTGCACCGGGGTGGCACCGGGCACCAGGTTGAGCAGCGTCTGGTAGTTCCGGTACTGGTTCAGCGGCAGGGTGGTCACTTCCTTGGCCGTCAGCTCGGTGCTCAGGTCGGCCTTCTCCGTCTGGATGACGGCCGCCTCGGCGCTGACGGTCACCGTCTCGGTAATGCCGCCCAGTTCGAGCCGCAGGTCCACCCGGATCGGGTTGCCAGCCGTCACCGCGAGCCCGCTCTGCCTCAGCTCCTTGAAGCCCTCGAGGCTCGCCGTCAGGTCGTAGGTTCCGGGGGGAAGGTTGCGGAAGGTGAAGTTGCCGGTTCCATCGGTCACCTGCTCGAGCTTGAGACTGGTGCCGGTATTGATGGCGGTCACGGTGACGCCCGGTAATGCGGCACCCTGGGGGTCGCTCACCGTGCCCGTCACCGAGCCGTAGAGTACCTGCGCGTGCGCCGGCAGGACACCTGCCAGGGCCACCACGGCCAGTGCGGCCGTAAGGGCCACGAGCCTGCCACGCCACGCACCTAGTCGGGTCGTCATGATCGAACCTCCTCCCGGGGGACCGCGGGCGCGTCCGTACGACACGGCTGCGCTCGCCGGGCGATCCAACCGGACTGTGTCGCGTTGTGCACCGACAAGGACACCCTCACCCCCGACCGGGACGGGTGAGTCTGGGGCCAGGAACGGCCACTGGGAGGTCGGGGGCGCAAGCGCAGGCTGCAAGCAGCACGCCCGCAGCAGGACAACCGGTTGGGTTTCAAGCGCAAGTACAGATGCGGCGGGAAAACGCGCGAGGCACGAGGAACCGCGCGCGCGCGCCGGCGGCGGCCGCGGCGTCAATCCATGCTCCCGTGTGCGCGATCCAAGAATCCGAGCCTGTCCCCGCTCCAAGTGGAGTCTCAGTCACTTGG
>JARKSS010000250.1 GCA_029974175.1 Vicinamibacterales bacterium | reverse complement strand
CGGCCGGCAAGATTGCCCTGCCCTTCGCGGCGCAGTTCGCCGAGGTCGAGGTGAACCGCGCGACAGGGGAATGCCGGGTCGTGCGCCTGCTGGCCGCCCACGACAGCGGCCGCATCATGAACTGCCTGACCTTCCAGAACCAGGTGTTCGGCGGCATGACGATGGGGATCGGATTCGGGATGACCGAGGAGCGGGTGATGGACCCGCAGACCGGGCGGGTACTGACGGCCAACCTGCACGACTACAAGCTGCCGACCGCCGTGGACGTGCCGGCCGACATGACCCTGGTGGCGATCGATCCGAAGGACACCGAGTGCAACACGACCGGCACCAAGGGGGTGGGGGAGCCGGCGACCATCCCGACCGCCGCTGCGATCGCCAACGCGATCTACGACGCGGTGGGCGTGCGCCTGACGACGGCGCCCATCACCCCGGCACGCCTCGCCGAGCGCCTGGCCCACCCTGTCACGGTTGGATGAAATGTCGATGACCAACGAACCGATCAGCCGCCCCCTTCGCGTGCTCGTCGCCGGTTGTGGCCACATGGGCGCCTCTCACGCCCGCGCGTACCATCGTCCCGGATCAGGCTTCGAGATCGTCGGCCTCGTTTCGCGCGGTCCCGAATCGCGGGGACGCCTCAATGCCGAACTGGGCGGGCCTTACCCCGAGTTCGGCGAGTATCACGAGGGGCTCGAGCGCACGCGCCCCGACGCCGTCTGCATCAGCACGTACCCCGACACGCACGCCGAGTACGCCATCGCGGCCTTCGAGCGCGGCGCGCACGTCTTTCTCGAGAAACCGGTCGCCGATACCCTGGCCGACTGCGAGCGCGTCCTGGAAGCTGCCCGGCGTCACCGACGCAAGCTGGTGGTCGGCTACATCCTGCACGTGCACCCGGCCTGGGAGAAGTTCACCGAGCTGGCCCGCACGCTCGGCACCCCGCTGGTGATGCGGATGAACCTGAACCAGCAGAGCTCGGGCGCCAACTGGGAGACCCACAAGAACCTGCTGCGCAGCGCCTCGCCGATCGTGGACTGCGGCGTGCACTACGTGGACGTGATGTGCCGGATGACCGGGTCGCGCCCCGTGAGCGTGACCGGCGTCGGCGCCCGCCTGACCGGCGAGATCGTCCCCGGGCAGGTCAACTACGGGCACCTGCAGGTGACCTTCGCCGACGGCTCGGTGGGCTGGTACGAGGCGGGCTGGGGGCCGATGATGAGCGAAACGGCCTTCTTCGTGAAGGACGTCATCGGACCGAAGGGCTCGGTGAGCATCGTGGCAACCGAGGCCTCGAAGGCCGGTCAGTCGGCCGACGTCAGCGCGCACACGCAGACGCAGGCGCTGCTGGTGCACCACGCCGAGCTTGCCGCCGACGGGACGTTCGCCCGGCCCGACGAGATCATCCCGATCGAGGACGAACCCGACCACGAGGAGCTGTGCCGCCGCGAGCAGCAGTTCTTCCTCCGCGCCATCCGCGAGGACCTCGACCTGTCGGAGCACTGGCAGGGGGCGTACGACAGCCTTCGCATCGTGCTCGCCGCCGACCAGTCGCGGAAGGAGGGGCGGACGATCGCGCTCTGAGGAACGTGGACGGAAGATGCCCCGAGCGCGTCTTCCGCCCCTGGTCGCCTCAGAGGCTCCTCACCGGCTCCCAGATCTCGACCACGTGCTTGTGCTCGGGATGCTGGTGGGGATCGTTCAAGGCCAGCTCGAAGCAGTATCGGTCGTCGGGCTGGTAGCCGCTCGACGGGAACCAGACTCCCATCAGCCAGTTCCAGGCCGCGCCGAACTCGCTGGCATCCAGCGTGAAGCGCGCCACGGCGTACTTCCCGGGCTCGATGGTCATGACGCCCACGTCCCCCTCGGGCTGCGTTCCCTCAGGCACCGTCACCGCCACGCTGATGCGCAGCTTGTCCTCGGCGGTGATCTCCGGGTTGTCGTGGTAGATGGTCAGGAACCTGGCGTTGGGTCCGAGCAGCCCTCGGGGACCGGCCCACTGGCACAGCCGTCCGAACAGGCGGTTGAACAGGGCCTCGTCGCCGGCGTAGGGGCCTACGTGCCGGACGTAGGCAACCGTGGTGCGCTCCAGCATCTCAATCCTGACCGATTCGGCTTCCTTGACGGGCGGGGCGTTCAGCGGTGTCGACATCTCGTTCCTCCCATCCGATGAGGCGATGGCGGCCATCGCCGCTGCCTGGCCCTCATCATCACCGCCGCCCTTCCGGCTGTCTTCACACGTCTTGCCGTTCGCTTGACGGATTTTGCCTTTCTGCTTGCGCCACGCCGTTGCGGTCATACCGAAGCCCGCGCGGAACGCCCGCGCGAAGGCGGCGGGACTCCCGAACCCGCAGTCGAGGGCGATGGCGGTCACGCTCTTCTCGGGCTGGCTCAACAGCTGGTTGGCCGCGTGCTCGAGGCGCAACCGCAGGATGAACTGGTAGAGGCTTTCCCCGGCCAGCGCCGTGAAGAGGCGGTGGAAGTGAAACGGCGAGAAGCAGGCGACGCTCGCGAGCGCGTCGAGAGTCATCGGCTCTCCCAGGTGCGCCTCGATGTAATCCATCACCCGGTGGATGCGCGCCAGGTATTCCCGGCGCGAGGCCTCGGACGGTCCGCTGCCCATCGACCCTCCTGAAGGAGGGGAGTGTACACGAGAGGTTGGCTCATTCCGATCGCAGGGCGGCGCAGGGGTCCACGCGCGTCGCCCGCCGCGCGGGCAGGCGAGGATCGCAACCTCATCCGGAGAGTCCCCTAGCCGGCGCGGCCTTCACACCTTCATAATCGATCGATGGGCGTCCAGCTCGACCGTTACAGCGTGCTCGACAACCTGCTCGAGGGCTGCCAGGTGCTGTCCTTCGACTGGCGCTACCTGTACGTGAACGAGGCGGTCGCAAGGCACGCAAAGCTCCCGCGCGAGAAGCTGCTTGGCAGCCGCATGACGGATCTCTACCCCGGCATCGAGCAGAGCGACATGTTCGCGGTGCTGCGGCGATGCATGGAAGAGCGGACGAGGGGACACTTCGAGAACGAGTTCAGCTACCCCGACGGGTCGAGAGCGTGGTTCGAGCTGCGAATCGAGCCGGTGCCCGAGGGCCTGTTCGTGATCTCGCTCGACATCTCCGAGCGCAAGCAGGCCGAACAGCTGATGCGCCGGCAGATCGATCGCCTCCGTTCGCTGCGCGCCATCGACGTGGCGATCCTCGGCACCACCGATGTCCGCGTCGCGCTGCAGACCGTGCTGGAGGAGACGCGGAAGCGGCTCGAGGTGGACATGGCGGCCGTGCTGCTGCCCGAGGGCCCGACGACCTTGACCGTGACGGCGTGCAGCGGCTTCGAGTGCCACGGAACACGCCGGACCAGGCTCGGGGAAGGGGCCATCGGGCGCGCGGCCCTTCGCCGCGCGACCGTCCTGGTGCCCGATGTGGCGACCGCCTCGGCCCGCCGCGACGTCCCCCCGTCGATGCTCGAGGCGGGCATCGAAGGCTTCTGCGCGGCGCCGCTCATCGCCAAGGGCCACCTGGTGGGTGTGCTGGCCGTCGCCCGCCGCGGGCCGCTTCGGCCGGACGAAGACTGGATCGGGTTCCTCGAGTCGCTGGCGGGGCAGGCGGCGATGGCCATCGACGCCGGCAAGTCGTACGAGGAACTCGAGCGGGCGCACCTGGAGCTGGCGCTCGCCTACGACACCACCATCGAGGGATGGGCGGCCGCGCTCGAGCTGCGCGACAAGGCGACGGCCAACCACACGCTGCGCGTCGCGGATCTCACCGTTCAGCTCTGCCGGGAAGCCGGGATGAGCGAGGCCGAACTGGTTCACGTCCGGCGTGGGGCCCTGCTGCACGACATCGGCAAGATGGCCATCCCCGATGCCATTCTTCTCAAGGAAGGCAAGCTCACCGACGAAGAGGTCGCGGTGA
>JARKSS010000238.1 GCA_029974175.1 Vicinamibacterales bacterium | reverse complement strand
AGGGCCTGCTGCACGTCGAACGGAGCCTGCGTGCTGTCCCACACGGTGAGGTGCGAGCCTTCCCACCGCGCCACCGAGCCGTGCGTCTCCATCGGGGCATGGATCTCCACGCTCGTGCGGTAGGTCTCTTCGACGACGAGGTCGGCCTCGGCGAAACCCTTCTCCACGTCGCCGCGCTCGTACTTCGAGGGTTCGCGGACGAGGTTGGGCGCACCCTCGTGGACGCGTGGGGCGCCGTCCTTCAGCGCCTCGTCCATGTCCACCACGACGTCGCGTTCCTCGTACTCGACTTCCACCTGCCGCGCGGCGTCGGCGGCCAGATAGGCGTTCTCGGCGGCGACGGCCGCCACCTCCTCGCCGGCAAAGCGGCAGTGCGGGTCGAAGAGACGGCTCTGGGCGCCCTTGTCGGCCTCGTTGTACCAGTCGAGCGCGGCCTCCTGGTCGCCGGCTCCGAGCACGGCCACCACGCCGGGCATCGCGAGCGGCTTCGAGAAGTCCACGCGCTTGACGAGGGCGTGCCCGTGCGGGCAGCGGACGATCGCCGCGTGCAGCATGCCCGGCAACGTCACGTCGAGCGTGTAGGTGGCCGAGCCGCTCACCCTCTCGTACGCGTCGATGCGGGGCAGCGCCTTCCCCACCACCCGTGTCTCGCCCCACGGCGGCGTGCCGGTTGGCGTCGATCGGGATTCGGCCTGGGGTTGGAATTCGGAATGGGATCGAGGCTCGCCCATGGGATCCTCCGCGGTGATTCTACCCCGGTTGTCGCGCCCCGGCCGAGGCCGGCGCTGCTCGGCCAGCTTGCCCTCCGGGTGCCTGCGATGCTACACCGGATTTGAGCGTTCACAACGACGCCGCGAAAGGCAGGATCCGGATGCGCGCCGCCTCGACTCTCGTGCTCACCCTGTGCGCCTGCGGCCTGGTCGCCGGCCAGCAGCCCCGATCGAACGCCCTGGCCGACAGCGACCTTGCCGCCCTGAGAACCCTGCACGCGGCGGCGCTCGCAAGCGACTACGCCTACGAGCGCGTCGCGTACCTGACAGACAGCATCGGACCGCGGCTCACCGGCTCGCCGCAGTATGCCGCGGCGGTCCAGTACGTCGCGTCAGAGCTCCGGAAGCTGGGACTCGACGTGCGGCTGCAGCCGGTGCAGGTGCCACGCTGGGAGAGGGGTGAGGAACGGGCCGAGCTGGTGGCCTACCCGGGACAGGCGGGCGAGGCGATCCAGCGGCTGGTCGTCACGGCACTGGGCGGCAGCGTCGCCACGCCTCCGGAAGGGATCACCGCGGAGGTGGTGGCCGTTCGCAGCTTTGACGAGCTGGAGGCCCTGGGCGCCGAGCGCGTCGCCGGCAAGATCGTCGTCTTCAACCAGCCGTTCGACCAGCGGCTTGCCGAGGCCGGCCACGCAGGGGAGGCCTACGGCCAGTCGGTGGCCTACCGGAGCAATGGGGCCGTCGCCGCTGCCCGGCTGGGCGCGATCGCCTCGCTGGTTCGCTCGGTCGGCGGCGCGGAGTACCGCCTGCCGCACACGGGCGGCACGTCGTACACCGAGGGGGTGCCGCGGATCCCGGCAGGCGCGCTGAGTGCCGAGGATGCCGCACTCGTCGAGCGGCTGGCGAAGCGCGGGCCGGTGCGGCTGCGCCTCGTCCTGACGCCGCGGACGCTGCCCGACGCGACCGACCACAACGTCATCGGCGACCTGAAAGGGAGCGAGCGACCCGACGAGGTCGTGATCGTCTCGGGTCACCTCGACTCGTGGGACCTCGGGACCGGCGCGATCGACGACGCGGCGGGCGTGGCGGTGGCGATGGAGGTGGCCAACCTCGTGAAACAGGCCGGGCTGCGGCCGAAGCGAACGATCCGCGTCGTGGCCTGGGCTGCCGAGGAGCCCGGGCTGTTCGGGTCGCGCCGTTACGTGAAGGAGTACGCCTCCGAGCTTCGGAAACACGCCGGCGCGATCGAGATGGACCTCGGCGCGGCACACCCGATCGGCATCGAGATCGGGGGAGCGCCGTCGATCGCCGAGGTGCTGGCGCCGGTGGCGGCCCTCCTCAGGCGCTCTGGCGCGGGAATGCTGCGTACCGGCGAGCTGGCGGGATCCGACATCATCGCGCTCGGGATCGAGGGCGTGCCGACATTCGCGCCGCTGCAGGACACACGGCGCTACTTCGACTACCACCACACGCCGGCCGACACGCTGGACAAGGTCAGCCCGGTCGAGCTGCGCGAGAACGCCGCGGTCATCACCGTCCTGGCGTATGCCCTCGCCAACCTGCCCGAGATGCTGCCCCACACGCCGCGGCCGCGTCCCGCCTGGCTGGAGTCACGGCTCAGGGCAGGAGAACGCGCGCACTTTCCTTTCCTGCCCAGGCGCGTTTCTTCTCCTTGAAGAGGTCGGTCGCGCTCATCGCCAGAAGGTCGGGATCGAGTTCCTCGAGCACGTCCTCGCTCCCTGCGTGAATCAAGGCCTGACCGCACCCGACAGCGCCGGGGCCGCGAGCTTGCGGGCGTGATCGCGCACGTCGGGAGGCCACGGCTCGACCAGCGCGTCGAACACGACACGGTTGCCCGCGAAGAGCGCGCGCGTGGCCTCTTCGAACCCTGGCTCGTCGCCGGCCATGGCCGACATGAACCGGTAGGCCGCTTCCTGCGCGCGGCGCACACGGTCGCGGCCGGCGTGCGTGCGGCGCGCTTCGTCCACCAGGCGTCTCAAGGCGGCCGAGGCGCCTCCCGGCTGCGAGGCGAGCCATTCCCAGTGCCTCGGCAGCAGCGTGACCTCGCGCGCGACCACGCCGAGACGCGGCCGGCCGGGGCGGCGC
>JARKSS010000202.1 GCA_029974175.1 Vicinamibacterales bacterium | reverse complement strand
CGGGCGACCGACGGCAACTCCCACGTGACGAAGGGTGCCGAGGTGATCGCGGCTATCACCGAGAGCTCGTCGAAGGTGAAGTCGCTGGTCTCGGAGATCAGCGTCGCGAGCCGGCAGCAGTCGCAGGGGATCGACCAGGTGTCGCAGGCGGTGGCGCAGATGGAGAAGGTCACGCAGGACACGGCGGCCACCGCCGAGGAGAGCGCGGCGGCCAGCGAGGAGCTGAACGCGCAGGCCGAAGCCACGCTGGCCGTCGTCTCGCAGCTGGCGGCGCTGGTCGGCGGCTCCACCGTGGCGGCCGCGCCTGCCCGCCGGGCCAAGGCACCGGGTGCCGGGCGGGCGAACGTGCTGCGGATGACCGCGAGGTCCCAGGCCGGCAATGCTGCGGCCCCCGCCGCCCTCGCTTCGGCCGAAGAGCAAATCCCCCTCGAGGATACGGGGACGTTCGGCAGCTTCTAGGTCCCGTCAGCAGAGGTCATGGGGGAACGGAGGGCCGGGGAGTGGTCCCCCCCGGCCCGATCCTCCAAGCCGGCGGCCGGCCCCGGGCGGGCCGACAGACAGCCGAGCGGGGTGGTCAGTGATCGAAGGCACACCGGTCCTGCACGATCGCGAACTCGCGGCGATCGTGCAGCTCGTTTACCAGAAGAGCGGCATCACGCTGCACGAGGGGAAGAGGGCGCTCATCAGCGCGAGGCTCCAGAAGAGGCTGCGTGAAGGGGGATTCAAGTCCTTCAAGGCCTACTTGGCGACGGTGGAGCAGGACGAGTCCGGCCAGGAACTGGTGAGCCTGCTCGACGCCATCGCCACCAACCACACGTCCTTTTTCCGCGAGCCCCAGCACTTCACCTGCCTGGTGGAACGTCTCCTGCCTCGCCTCGCGAACGCTTCCCGGCCGCGCGACATCCGCATCTGGTCGGCCGCCTGCTCGAGCGGCGAGGAACCCTTCTCGATCGTCATGACGCTCATGGATGCGCTCCCCCTCCAGGCCATGGCGAGGGTGAGAGTCCTGGCTTCGGACATCTCCACGAAGGCGCTGGCCCGTGCGACATCGGGCCTCTACCCGATGGAGCGGGTGCAGAGCGTGCCCCTGGCGACGCTGAAGCGCTACTTCAAGCGGGGCCTCGGCGCCCTGGAAGGGCTGGCCCAGGTCGCGCCGGGCGTCCGCTCTGCCGTGGAGTTCCGGCGTTTGAACCTGCTCGAGATCGACCACCTCGGCGAAACCTTCGACGTCATCTTCTGCCGCAACGTGATGATCTACTTCGACAAGGCCGTGCAGCAGCGCGTGGTCACGATGCTCGAGCGGCACCTCAGGCCCGGGGGCACCCTTTTCATCTCGCACTCCGAGAGCCTCAACGGCATCAGGCACGGCCTCCGGTGGGTGGCGCCGGCAACCTACGAGCGGGTGGCGTCGTGAGCCTGGGGGTGGCGACGGCGACACCGGCGACTGCGAAGCGGCTGGTGGTCGGCATCGGTGAGTACGCGGTGGCGACCGGCGACGCGGCCATCGTGACCCACGCCCTCGGTTCGTGCATCGCCGTGTGCGTGTGGGATCCCGTCGCCTCGGTCTCCGCCCTCCTGCACTTCCTGCTTGCCAGCTCCCGCGTGAACCCTGCGCGGGCGGCGGTACAGCCGTCGGCCTTCGCGGACACCGGCATCCCTTTGCTGTTCCAAACCGCCTACAGGCACGGCGCCGTCAGGGAACGCTGCCGCGTGTGGATCGTGGGCGGGGCCGACACCCAGGGAGCGGCGACGCGTCACGGGGGGGTGGCCTCGCCGCCGAGCACCCTCGAGGTGGGACGGCGCAACATCCTCGCGGCCAGGAACGTACTGTGGCGCTGCGGGTTCCTCCTGCAGGGCGAGCAGGTCGGGGGGACAATCCCGCGAACGGTCACGCTGGCGGGCGGCCGGGTCACGGTAAAGAGCCCGAACCTGCCCCCGGTCGTGCTCGGTTGAAAGGGGAGGCGCGACGTGACTGCCAGGACCAAATCACGGGTGTTGATCGTCGACGACTCCGCGATAGTCCGCAAGCTGCTCGCCGACGCGCTGGGCTCGGAGCCCGACATGGAGGTCGTCGGCGGCGCAGCCGATCCCTTCATCGCGCGGGACCTCATCCTGCAGCACAAGCCCGACGTTGTCACCCTCGACATCGAGATGCCACGCATGGACGGCCTGACCTTCCTGCGGAAGCTGATGGCGCACCACCCGCTGCCGGTGATCATCATCAGCTCGCTCACCCAGTTGGGTTCGGCGGCCTCTGTCGAAGCCCTCCGGTCGGGCGCGGTGGACCTGATCGCGAAACCGGACGGGCCTTACTCGGTGGGACAGGTGGCCCAGAGGCTCAAGGCACGGATACGAGCGATCCGCGTGTCGAACCTGACCTTCCAGGGCCCGCGACGCACGGCGGCTTTCGCGCCGCCGGGGGCCGCATCGCCGGTACCTGCGTCCGGCCGCTCGTTGCGCGGCCTGGTGCTCATCGGCGCTTCCACCGGCGGAACGCAGGCGATCGAGGCGGTGCTGTCGCGGCTGCCCGGCGACATGCCCCCGATCCTCATCGCGCAGCACATGCCGCCAGCCTTCACCCGTGCCTTTGCCGAGAGGCTGGACAGCTGCTGCCCGACGCGCGTCGTCGAGGCCGCGGGCGGCGAGGTCCTGGAGCGGGGCAGCGCCTACGTGGCGCCGGGCGACCATCACCTGCTCGTGGAACGCCAGGGCCTGCGCTTGCACACCCTGGTCACGCGCGGGCCGCTCGTCCACCACCAGCGGCCCGCGGTTGACGTCCTGTTCCAGTCGGCCGCGACGTTGGTTGGCTTGCCCATCGTCGCGCTGCTCCTCACGGGGATGGGCGCCGACGGAGCGGACGGCATGGTCGCACTGCGGAAGGCCGGGGCGATGACCCTCGCCGAGGACGAGCAGTCATGCGTGGTCTTCGGGATGCCCAAGGAGGCCATCGCGAGGGGCGGCGCGGTCCGCGTCGTGTCGCTGCTCGACATGCCGGCGGCGATCTTCGACGGCTTCAGAGAACTGGCTGCGGGCGCCTGTCTCGCGCCTCAAGCTCCCGCGGTGTCCGCCGATTGCTAGAAGCGTGGTGATGGCAGATTTCCGGACCCAGGTCGAGACCCTGCTGGAGCGCGTGTCCTGCGCCCTCGTGGTCGCTTCGCGCGACGGCGACGTGTCCCCCGCGCATGCCGCGCTCGGGGAACTCGCTGGCGCCCTCCGCGCCGACCCAACCCTTTCGCCCGCGCTCGATGCGGCCTTGACGCGCGCGCTTTCTTCACCCGACCTCGACGCGCTGGCGCAGGAGGTTGCGGCGATAAGCGAAGCCTTCCGTTCGGCGATCGCA